>JAEYTQ010000752.1 GCA_023433965.1 Pseudomonadota bacterium
TTCAGGCCGTAGTATTGCGGACATCATCCCAAGACGTCCGTCAGGTCAATGTCGCCGCAACGTTCTCGGCTCATGGGTTGCGGAGGCAAGGTCATGCGATGCACGACAGGCGAAGGGCCTCCGGCTCGTCATTGTACCATGATCTCAACCTTGATCTAGATCACGCCTGCGTCTCTTCAGGCCAGTGGGGCCAAGACATGATCTTGATCCTGCAAGAAGCGAAGGGGCCCGAGGGCCCCTTCAAACGTCACCAGCGGCGATAGCCGTAATAACCATAACGGCGCGGGCCGTAATAACGCGGCGGTCCATAATACCGTGGGCCGTAATACGGCCGAGGCCCGTAATATCCATAATAGTTCGGACGCCACCAACACTGTCCCCAGGCGTTGCAGACCATGCGGACCTGCTCGACGTCGGAGACTTGTGGCGTCGCAGGTGCGGGCGCGATGGGCATGGCGGACGCCCCCGGGGCCGCAGCGAGGGCGCCGAACAGGGACGCGGCGACGAGGCCAGTCTTGAGATTCATGATGTCTTCCTCCGCTTACGCGATGCAAGATATCGAAGCTCTTCTGCTCAAATTGTGGCGGAGCCGAAATGTAATGCTGATGAACGGATCTTCAGCGAGCCGGCTTCAGTCACGGCCGCCTGCTGGCGAGGCTGCGCGGCTATGCCGTGCCTTGGACCTTGATCCTGCGCAATTCGCAAGTTTGCCTTGGCTCTTACTGTTGCGATCATGGCAGCGGCGTGGTGCGTGCTGCCGGGCAAGGTGAGTTGGATGCGAGTCATTCCAAATCTATCGATCTCGCCGGAGAAGGTCTTCTTCGTGATTTCGAAATCGCGTCGGTCCGACAGCGAAGCGGCCGGAGGTGGTGTCGTCCTGGACTTCGGCGACGACGACATGAGCTACGGCCGCGGCGGACGCGGCGAAACCACCGACCGTGCGGAACTGGCGGGCTTCATCCGCGATCTCAATATCGACGAGCAGATCGATCTCGTGGCGTTGACTTGGCTTGGTCGCGGCGACGGCGATCTCTCCGACTGGCGTCAACTGCGCGCTCAGGCCGCGCAGGCCCACAACCAGCGCACCGCCTCCTACCTGATCGGCACGCCGATGCTCGCCGACTATCTGGAGGAGGCAATGGCGCAGTTCGGCAAGTCCTTCGAGGAATTCGAAGAACAGCTTTGATGCCGGATGCGGCGTCTGCAAGTATCAAGGAGAAGATGCAATGGACAAGATGAGACTCGAAAAGGGCGATTGGCTGGTCGTGTGCGACGGACGCAAGGCGCTGATTCTGGAAAATCTGGGCGACGAGATGTTTCCGAACCTTCACACCAAGGAGGTGCACGAGCAGCCCAACCCATCGACCAGCGCGCAAGGGAGCGATGCACCAGGCCGCCTGCATGCCGCTACCGGCGGTGCCCGCAGTTCCGTTGAGCAGACCGATTGGCACGACGAGGCCGAGCGCGCTTTCTTGCGCAACCTGGCCGGGCGGCTTGACGCCGCCGTCAGCGCCGGCGAAACCACGGCCCTGACCATGGTGGCTTCACCGCGCGCGCTCGGCATGATCCGCGCCGACTATTCGGACGGTGTGCGCAAGGCGCTTCAGGGAGAGGTCGGCAAGGATCTCGTCAAGCTGCCGGTCTACGAGATCGAGAAGCAATTGTTGCGGTCGGGGGCTACCAAATAGCGGCCGCCGCAGGGCGGCGCCGGGCCGGCCTCCCTCAGTAGCAGGGGTGCCGCCGGCCGTCCTGGCCGATATAGGCGGCCGCGCTGCGGTAGCAGCGGTTGGTCGCCGGGCCGTCGTAATAGGCGAAGGTGCCGGGGGTAATGCCGGGTCCGTAATTGTGCAGATAGCTGATCGGGTAGGGCAGCGGGTTGGCGTAAGAGCGGTGATACCGGTGACGCCCGTGCGCCTCGGCGAGGCCAGGGGCCAGGATTGCAGCCGTCAGGGCCGCTACCGCGGCGACACGCGTCAACTTGCTCATCTCGATTCTCCGGAACCCGCTCGAATAGGTCAGCCATTATAGCAATTCCGGGCGGTCAGGCATCGCTCGGAAGGCCCGAAATCACCGCCGATCCCTCTGATTTCAATGGGGTGTGACAGAATTGCCGGTTGCGCGGTCGGAAGCTGCCCATTTTTGGCCTTTTCGGGATGCTTAACGAATTCCTCACACAAGTATGACCAAAGAGTATTCAATCTAAGTTCCTGCCGACGGCCTTCGAGGCTCCTTCGAGGCCGGTACACGTCTGAAAGTTGTCGCCGCCACTCGCCATGCGCATCACGCTTCTGAGCCTGTTGTTGCTCTGCTTCGCCGCCGCGACCCCGGCGCGCGCCGATCTGCATATCACCCGCGACCATGGCGGCTATGTCGAGGAGTACAAGGCCAAGTACAAGCGGGTGCGCGAGAAGGGCGAGCGCGTCATCATCGACGGCATCTGCAATTCGGCCTGCACGTTGGTGCTCGGCATCGTGCCCATGAACAAGATCTGCGTGACGCCGCGCGCCAGCCTTGGCTTTCATCAAGCCTATTACGATAAGGCGTTCACCTTCGGCATCAAGGTCACCAGCGCCGAAGGAACCTCCGATCTCATGTCTTACTACCCCAATACTGTGAAGGACTGGATTCGCCGCAATGGCGGGCTCACCACGGACATGAAGAAGATCAAGAACGGCGTCGAGCTGTGGAAGATCGTCGACCCCTGTCCGGAAGAATGGTGAGCGGCTGAGCTGGACCGCTGCCGGTCCATCACAGCGCAGCATCCATCAGGGAAATTCGCATTGCCGCATGGCCTGCGCTCGGGCAATGAGGGCGGCAATGAACCTCAATCAAGAAACCCTGACCGCCCGCGCCGCGCCGATCCTGTTCGTCCTGCTCTGGAGCACCGGATTCATCGGGACCAAATACGTCGTCACCAACGCCGATCCCTTGACGTATCTCGCCATCCGCATGGGCATCGTCGTCGGGTTGATGGCGATCATCGCCGCAATCGCGCGGCCGAAATGGCCCGATGGCGTCGGCATCGCGCACAGCGCCGTGGCGGGTATCCTGGTTCACGGCTTCTATCTCGGTGGCACCGCGATTGCGATCGCGCATTCGATTCCGGCCGGGCTCTCTGCGCTGATTCCGGGCCTGCAACCAATCCTGACCTCGACCATTGCCAATCGCTGGCTGGGCGAGCGGGTGACGCCGCTGCAATGGGCGGGGCTCGTGCTCGGCCTCGGCGGCGTCGTTCTGATCCTGCACAACCGCCCGATGACCGGAGAAGCCGGGCTCGGCTGGCTCGCCTCGGTGGTTTCGCTGATCAGCATTACGCTCGGTACGCTTTATCAGCGCCGCTACTGCAATCAAATCGACTGGCGTGCCGGCAATCTCGTGCAATATGTCGCCGTCACCATCTTCTTCGCGATCGGGGCTTTCCTGTTCGAGGACCGCGTGGTGCACTGGACGCAGGAGTTCGTGCTCGCGCTGGCCTGGCTCGCGGTGGCGCTCTCGATCGGGTCGATCGGATTGTTGTACTGGCTGATCCGCCACGCCGCGGCGACCTCGGTTGCGAGCCTGTTCTATCTTGTTCCGGCCGTGACCGCGCTGATGGCCTACGTGTTATTCGACGAGAAGCTGGACGCGTTGGCGATCGCGGGCATGGCGATGTGCGCGGCCGCGGTGTTCGTCGTCAACCGGCGCGCCTAGGCGCCCGGGCTGCCGACAGCGTCGCCCGGAACCAGGTCTCCGGACGCACGGGGCATCCGGAGGACCCAGCCCGATCGCCCCCGATCAGCGCTTCGTCTTCTTGGCCTTCTTTTTTGCCTTTGCAGCTTTCTTCGTAGCCTTCTTGGGTGTTTTCTTGGCCGCCTTCTTGGCGGTCTTCTTGGCCGCCTTCTTCGAGGATGTCTTGGCGGCCTTCTTCGAACTCTTCTTCGGAGCCTTCTTGGCCGCCTTCTTCGGCGCTACTTTCTTCGCGACCTTCTTGGCGGCTCTCCTGACCTGCGTGACGGCGGTGACCGCTGCGTCCTTGGTCGCTTCCACCGCGTCGGTGATCGCTTCCATCGCCTGTTCGGTGATCGGCTTGTCGTCGTCCATGTCGTCCCCCACGGTTTGACTGCAGTGACGACGATAGCGCGTTTCGAAATTGTGTCAAAGCAACGCTCAACCTCTGCGGATTTTTGCGTAAGCGGCGAGCGCGCGCTCGCGTCCGGTGGCATGATCGACGATCGGCTGCGGATAGGTCTTGCCAAGCGTGATGCCGGCGCTCGCAAGCTCGATCGGCGTTGCCTGCCAGGGGCGGTGGATCAGCTTCGTCGGCATGTCCTTCAGTTCCGGCAGCCAGCGCCGCACGTAGTCACCATCCGGATCGAACTTTTCGCCCTGGAGCTGCGGGTTGAAGACGCGGAAATAGGGCGCGGCGTCGGCGCCGCAGCCGGCGACCCACTGCCAGTTGGCCGGATTGCTGCCGGGGTCCGCGTCGACCAGCGTGTCCCAGAACCAGGCTTCCCCCTCGCGCCAGTCGATCAGGAGGTGCTTGACCAGGAACGACGCCACCACCATCCGGACGCGGTTGTGCATCACGCCGGTGACCCAGAGCTCGCGCAGCCCGGCATCGACGATGGGATATCCAGTGCGGCCTCGCTGCCACGCGGCCAGCGCCTTGCTGTCGGGCTCCCAGGGGAAGCCATCGAAGTTTGTTTGCAGATTCGCGGTGGCAAGGTCGGGGTGATCGTGCAGGAGGTGGCGGCAGAATTCGCGCCACCCGAGCTCGCTCAGGAATTTTTCGACACCGGGCACCAGCGCCGGATCTTCCGCCGCGGCAAACCGGGTGGCGTGCCAGACCTGGCGCGGGCTGAGCTCGCCGAACCGCAGATGCGGTGACAAACGCGACGTGCCGTCCCGATCCGGGCGGTCGCGGTCCCCGACATAATCGCGCACGCCTTGCTCGAGGAAGCCGCGCAGGCGCGCTCGTGCCGAAGCTTCGCCCGGCGTCCAGCTCGTGCGCAGGCCGCCCGCCCAGTCGGGCCTGCGCGGCTCGAGATTCCAGCCCTCGAGTCGATCGCTGGCGATCCTCGGCGCAGGGCGCAGCTGTTTCGGCGCGGGCACGGGCTTTGGCGGATCGCCGAGCGACAGCAGGCGCCGCCAGAACGGCGTGAACACGCGCAAGCCCCGGCCTTCCTTGGTGCGGATGGCCGCGGGCGGCACCAGGAGATCGCCGGGGAAGCTTTGCGAGTCGATGCCGAGCCTCGATAGCGTTGCCGCGAGCTGGTCCTCAACGGCCTGATGTGGCGCCTGCGCGATGCCGTTCCAGTAAACGGCGCGTGCGCCACTCTCGCGCACAACCTCGCGGATGACCTTGGCCGCCGTGCCCCTGCGCAGGACCAGCGTTCCGCCGCGCGCTGCGATCCCGGCCCCGAGCGCCCGCAGCGACTGGGCCAGCT
>JAEYTQ010000017.1 GCA_023433965.1 Pseudomonadota bacterium
TCCTTAAGCAGCACTTCCAGAAAATCAAATGGGGAAAGCGTGGTCTGGATCTTCAGATGGTTTTTGATCTTATCACTTGCCATTTCTGCCAGGTTGTAATCTCCTTTTCTGCGTGCGGTATCAAGTATGCCTTTGAGTGAATTCATATCACGATCGGTCAACTGCATCACCTGGGGGAAGGACGGTACATAATTGTCAGCAACATGGAGGAACACTGTATCTTCTATCGTATGCTTTTCTGTTGCTTTGATCAGGATCGTATGTGCCAGCATATCACCGAGCCGCTGGTTTTTTTTCGTTGCATTTACCAGGATGATATCCGTCACGAACAAAGCCATTGGAACACTGATCAGCCAGAAAGCCTGTGGGTCTCCTCCTCTTTCGGAGGCCTCCAGGATGATGATCAAAATGATGAAGGCCATCAGGTCGGAAGTGCGGATCATCCACCGGATCACATACTGGCCAATACCGGGCTGGCCGCCATTTTCATTCACCACCCTTATCTGCATAATCTTTTTACCCAGGCTTTGCCCATTCATCAGGATCTCGCAAATAAGATGGTATAAAAAGAAGGGGAGCAGGATGAGCAGTGAGATGATCCACATGGCCTGTTCGCTGACTTTCTTTTCAATGCTTTCCAGTCCGCTGATGCAGATACGGATGTAGATGAACAGGATGACCAGGTCAATCAGCCAAGCCGCCAGCCTTCTCATGAAAGAAGCGGCCGGGAATTCCAGCTCGATGTTAAAATTGGTCATGATGCGGATGAGCGACATGGATGTAAAATAGTGAAATGTTGGAATTATTCTTGAGACCTGCTACATCAGCCGTCCGGGGAGGCGAACCTGTGCGCTGAAGCTTAAGCTGAGGTTTGAACTTTAGAGATGGGTTAAGCCAGAGATGTGATTTACTCTTTTATCCTTCGTACAGGCATTGAGAGAGATCATATGTCGTTAGCGTTTCTTCAGGTTAACTGCAGAAGTTTGTCTTCTATGGTTACATTAAAGTGAATGTCTGCTTTCAGAGCTTTGAATACTTTTAAGACTGTATCAATAGTAGCACTATTGGCACTGCTTTCCAGTTTGGAAATTTGTGCTTTTTGTACCCCTACCAATTCGCCCAGTTGTTCCTGGGTGAGGTTACGTTCTTGTCTTGCTTTCTTTATCATCCGGCCAAGTACATCCATGCGAAGTTCATATTCATACTGCTCCCGCTCTTTTGTTCCGGCCTTGCCAACATACTTGTCTTTCATTTCAGCAAGTGAATATGTTTTCATTTTTGACTTTGCCATACCACTACATTTTTACTTCTTTCCAAAATATTCTTTGCGAAGGTATTCAGCCCGTTCAATTTCCTTTGCAGGCACCCTGTCAACCTTCTTAATAAATCCGTGAGTCGCTATAACAAGTGTTTGTTTATTGTCTGTCTTATCCCAAAAAGCAAGTAAGCGTATTTGTTTGCCCAGATATCTCGTTCTAAATTCCCAAATCTCGTCTTTCAGTTTTTTTAAGAGTTTAGGATCATTTGTATGTTCAGCCAGGTCTATGTTATAGAGAACCTTCGCTGCGGATTTCTTGTCAAGACTGGTTAAAAACTCATTTGCTTCCTCTAAAAATCTAGTCTCGAAATAGCGCACTTCAGATTTTTATCAAAGATAAAAAATGTTTCCAAATATAGAAACTTTAATTTTCTGCCTGGAATTGCATTTTTCATCATTCGATCTTCGCTGAAACGTCCGACTCTGTTAAGACCAGACGCTATGATGGCAGGCAAGCATTCACGACTCCAGCCTTCTCATTAAAGAAGCGGCCGGGAATTCCAGCTCGATATTGAAATTGGTCATGATGCGGATGAGCGACATGGATGTAAAATAGTGAAATGTTGGAATAGTAGTGTTCCGCCAATAGCCAATGGCCAATGGTTATTGGCTGCCCTTTTGCCGATTCCCCCCATTTGAGTATTTTACAAGCTCAAACAAGGTAGTTGAGAGAAGGACTTTTCATCAAAAAAAATAAGGACCGGTGGGAGCGGCTGGAAATCGATGCCCCCTCAAGTCCCGATGACATGGCAAAGGATTTTACCCGGCTGGTAGATGACCTGGCCTATGCCAAGACCTTTTATCCTACAAGCCGCGTGACCCGGTACATCAACTCACTTGCGGCGCGGATCTACCTTCGCATCTATAAAAACAGGAAGGAGGAATCCAACAGGTTCGTTCGTTTCTGGACGCATGATGTTCCCTTCACTGTGGGTAAACATTACCGAACCATCCTTGTTGCCTTTATCATTTTCTGGGTATTCTTCGCCATTGGTTTTTTTTCCTCTGCAAAGGATCCCGGGTTTATTGTTGACATACTTGGCCAGCAGTATGTGGACATGACCGAGGAAAACATCCGCAATGGCAATCCTTTTGATGTATATGCCAATGAGAATTCTTTCGTGATGTGGATGCGCATCATGATCAACAACATCAACGTGGCTTTTTTCCAGTTCTTCCGGGGCATCTTCCTGGGCATTCCCAGTATTGAATCACTTGCCCGCAATTCCATCATGGTGGGTGCTTTCGAGCAGATGTTTCATAAACACGGGCTGGGACTGGCCTGGGTACTCACAGTGCTGATCCATGGCTTGCTCGAACTCACAGCGCTCATTCTTGCCTGCGCTGCTGGTATGATCATGGGTACTGGTTTCCTCTTTCCTAAAACGGGCAGCCGGTGGTCTGCCTTTCGTGATGGTGTAAAGGATGGGGTGAAGCTGGTGATCGGGCTGATTCCTGTATTTGCCATCGCTGCCTTCTTCGAAGGATATCTTACCCGTCATTATAAAATGCACTGGAGCCTGAGTGTACTGATCCTTACCGTTTCAGCAGCCTT
>JAEYTQ010000032.1 GCA_023433965.1 Pseudomonadota bacterium
CCCGTGTGACTTACGCGGACAGGAAGGTGGACTCGCTCTGCCCGTTCTGCGGCGTCGGTTGCCAGGTCACCTACGAGGTCAAGGACGAGAAGGTGATCTATGCGGAAGGCCGCGACGGCCCCGCCAACCACAATCGTCTCTGCGTGAAGGGCCGCTTCGGCTTCGACTACATCCATCATCCGCATCGCCTGACCAAGCCGCTGGTGCGGCTGCCGAATGCGAAGAAGGATGCCAACGACCAGGTCGATCCGGCCAATCCGTTCACGCATTTCCGCGAAGCCAGCTGGGAAGAAGCGCTCGACATCGCCGCCAAGGGCCTGGTCAAGATCCGGGACGAGAAGGGCGTGAAGGCGCTGGCCGGCTTCGGCTCGGCCAAGGGCTCGAACGAAGAGGCCTATCTGTTCCAGAAGCTGGTGCGCACCGGCTTCGGTTCGAACAACGTCGATCACTGCACCCGTCTGTGCCACGCCTCGTCCGTGGCTGCGCTGTTCGAAGGCCTGAGCTCGGGCGCGGTGTCGGCACCGTTCGCGGCCGCCATGGATGCCGAGGTCATCATCGTGATCGGCGCTAATCCGACCGTGAACCATCCGGTCGCGGCGACCTTCATTAAGAACGCCGTCAAGCAGAACGGCGCGAAGCTGTTCGTGATGGATCCACGCCGGCAGACGCTGTCGCGGCATGCGACCAAGCATCTGCAGTTCAAGCCCGGCTCCGACGTCGCCATGCTGAACGCGATGATCAACACGATTGTCACGGAAGGGTTGACCGACGACCAGTACATTGCCGGCTACACAGAGGGCTTCGAGGACCTCAAGGAGAAGATCAAGGAGTTCACGCCGGAGAAGATGGAGCCGATCTGCGGCATCCCCGCGCAGACACTGCGCGAGGTGGCGCGCACCTATGCGCGGGCAAAATCGTCGATCATCTTCTGGGGCATGGGCATCAGCCAGCACGTCCACGGCACCGACAATGCGCGTTGCCTGATCGCTCTGGCTCTGATCACCGGCCAGGTCGGCCGTCCCGGCACCGGCCTGCATCCGCTGCGTGGCCAGAACAACGTGCAGGGCGCCTCCGACGCCGGCCTGATCCCGATGTTCCTGCCGGACTATCAGCCGGTGGGGCGCGACGATCTGCGCGGCAGCTTCGAAAAGCTCTGGCAGCAGGATCTCGATCCCGTCCGCGGCCTGACCGTGGTCGAGATCATGAACGCGATCCATGCCGGCGAGATCAAGGGCATGTATATCGAGGGCGAGAACCCCGCGATGTCCGATCCCGATCTCCAGCATGCGCGCCAGGCGCTCGCCATGCTCGATCATCTCGTGGTGCAGGATCTGTTCGTCACGGAGACTGCCTTCCACGCCGACGTGATCCTGCCGGCCTCGGCCTTCGCGGAGAAGGAGGGCTCCTTCACCAACACCGACCGCCGCGTGCAGCTCGCGCGCCAGGTGATCAAGCCGCCCGGCGATGCGCGGCAGGATCTCTGGATCATCCAGGAGATCGGCAAGCGGATGGGGCTGCCGTGGAATTATTCCGGTCCGGGCGAGGTCTTCACCGAGATGGCGCAGCTGATGCCGTCGCTGAAGAACATCACCTGGGAGCGCCTGGTGCGCGAAGGCGCGGTCACCTATCCGGTCGACGCGCCGGACAAGCCGGGCAACGAGATCATCTTCACCACGGGCTTCCCGACCGCGAGCGGCCGCGGCAAGATCGTGCCAGCCAAGGTGATTCCGCCGGACGAGATTCCCGACGACGAATATCCGATGGTGCTCTCGACCGGCCGCGTGCTGGAGCACTGGCACACCGGCTCGATGACGCGCCGCGCCCAGGTGCTCGACCAGATCGAGCCCGAGGCGGTCGCCTTCATGTCGCCGAAAGACATGCGCAAGAAGCAGCTTGCGCCGGGTGATTTCATCCGCCTGGAGACGCGCCGCGGCGCCGTCGAGGTCAAGGTCCGCTCCGACCGCGACGTGCCCGAGAACATGGTCTTCATGCCGTTCTGCTACGCCGAGGCGGCGGCGAACCTGCTGACCAATCCGGCGCTCGATCCGTTCGGTAAGATCCCGGAGTTCAAGTTCTGCGCGGCGCGGGCCGAACGGGCGGAGATGCGGGACGCGGCGGAGTAGGGGAAGGCCTCGTCGTCATCGCACACGAGGCTTGCCACACAAGCCGCTGTCATTCCCCGCGAAGGTGGGGAATCCAGTACACCGCAGCCCCTTCGGTTCAATCGCAGACGTCACGGAAGACTGTATCGCCCGGTCAAGCCGGGCGATGACAGTTATTGTGTGGTGCCAGTCCCACACAGTCGTCGCTTCGCGCCTCGCGATGACGGTGGTAGATATGGCCGATGTCCAAAGTCACCCCCGCCACACGCGCACTGACGGCCGCCGGTGTCGCCTTCACCGTTCATGCCTACGACTACGATCCCGACGCCGAGAGCATCGGACTGCAGGCCGCCGCTGCGCTCGGTGAGGACCCCGCGCGGGTCCTCAAGACGCTGATGGCGCAGGTCGACGGCAAGCCGGTCTGCGTGGTCGTCCCCTCCGACCAGGAGGTCTCGATGAAGAAGCTCGCCGCGGCCGCGGGCGGCAAGTCGGCGCAGATGATGAAGCCGCTCGAGGCCGAACGCATCACCGGCTACAAGGTCGGCGGCATCAGCCCGTTCGGCCAGCGCAAGCAGGTCGGCACCGTGATCGAGCAGGGCGCACTCGCGCATGACCTGGTCTATCTCAACGGCGGCCAGCGCGGATTGCAGGTCCGGCTGAAGCCGTCCGATGTCCGGGATGTCCTCAAGGCGGTCGTGGCGGATGTGCTGGCGTGACGGCGACGGAGCGGGATCGTGAAGTGGCCGCCTCTGCTGTGGCTCGCGGTGCTGCTTGGCCTCGCGCTTCCGGCGAAGGCACATGAGATCAACCTGGTCACGGCGCGCGTGGCGCTGACTGCCGATCGCGTCGTGAAAGTCGAGCTCGGATTGAAGGGCAGCGATGTCGATCGTCTGATCGGTACGAAGATCTATGATGCGAGACGGGATGCGGTGGAT
>JAEYTQ010000094.1 GCA_023433965.1 Pseudomonadota bacterium
CGCCGCCGGTGACGACGAACGGCTCGGTGTAGATCATGAAGCTGTCCATGAAGCGCAGCAGCACCGCGATCAGCAGCACGCGGTTCATCTTCGGCAGCTGGATCGCCTTGAACACGGCCCAGCGCGAGGCGCCGTCGATCTGGGCGGCCTGGTAATAGGCTTCCGGAATCGACTTCAGGCCGGCATAGCACAGCAGCGCGACGAGGCTGGTCCAATGCCAGACATCCATCACGATGACGGTAACCCAGGCATCGAACTCGTTGGCGACGTAGTTGTAGTCGAAGCCCATGGCGTTGAGGGTATAGCCGAGCAGGCCGATGTCGGGCCGGCCGAAAATCTGCCAGATCGTGCCGACCACGTTCCACGGGATCAGCAACGGCAGCGCGAGGATCACGAGGCAGGCCGCGACGGTCCAGCCCTGGCGCGGCATCGACAGCGCGACGACGATGCCGAGCGGCACCTCGATCGCGAGGATCACCAGCGAGAAGAACAGGTTGCGGCCGAGCGAAGCGAGGAAGCGCCCGCCGAGATCGGTCGAGGGATCAAGCAACTCCTTGAACCAGCCGACGCCGTTCCAGAAGAACTGGTTGTTGCCGAAGGTGTCCTGCATCGAATAATTCACGACCGTCATCAGCGGCAGCACCGCCGAGAAGGCCACCACAAGGAACACCGGCAGCACCAGGAACCAGGCTTTTTGGTTGACGATCTTGTCCATCAGGCGGCTCCCTCCACCAGACGGCTGTCGGCATAGACGTGGACATGCGACGGATCGAATCTCAGCCCGGCATTGCCGTCGGCACTGGAAAAGCCGGCCGGGGCGCGGGCCGCGAGCTTGGCATCACCGAAGCGCGCGCGCGCAAAGCGGATGCGGCCGAGATCGTCGAGGCGCTCGATCTTCGCCGCGGGCAGGCCCGGCGCCGGCGCAACGACCTCGACGAATTCGGGACGGACGCCAATCTCGATCTTCGCGCCCGAAGGCAAATTGTCGTAGGCGCGGTTCAGCGAGATGACGTGGCCGCCGACCTTCGCCTCGCGCCCCCTCACCTCGGCCGGAAGGATGTTCATGCCGGGCGAGCCGATGAAATAGCCGACGAAAGTGTGCGCCGGCCTCTCGAACAGCTCGGCCGGGGTGCCGCTCTGCACCACGCGGCCATCATGCATGACGACGACGGTGTCGGCGAAGGTCAGCGCTTCGGTCTGGTCGTGGGTGACGTAGATCATCGTGAGGTCGAGCTCGCGGTGCAGCGCCTTCAGCTTGGAGCGCAGCTGCCATTTCAGCTCGGGATCGATCACCGTCAGCGGTTCGTCGAACAGCACGGCGGCAACGTCGGAGCGGACGAGGCCGCGGCCGAGCGAGATCTTCTGCTTGGCGTCGGCCGTGAGACGCGTCGCCTTGCGATTGAGATAGGGCTCGAGGTCGAGCAGGCGGCCGATCTCGGCGACGCGCTTGTCGATCTCGACCTTGGGCACGCCGCGGTTCTTCAGCGGGAACGCCAGGTTCTGCCCCACCGTCATGGTGTCGTAGATCACGGGAAACTGGAACACCTGGGCGATGTTGCGCTTCTGGGTCGACAGCGGCGTGATGTCCTTGCCGTCGAACAGGATCTTCCCGCGCGACGGCGTGATGATTCCGGAGATGACGTTGAGCAGCGTGGTCTTGCCGCAGCCGGATGGGCCGAGCAGCGCATAGGCGCCGCCCTGGCGCCAGGTCATGGTGACCGGCTTCAGCGCAAAGCTCTCCGGCGGCGCATCGTTGCCGCCGTAGGAATGGGCGAGATCGACGAGGTCAATGCGGGCCATCGCGCATCTCCCTCAGGCGCTTCTGATCGTTGAGGCGATTTCTTCACGCGAACCGCTACGCAGTTCGCTTGAAAACGCCATGCCGGGAGCCGCGACCAAACGATCGGCAGCATCGAAGACGAAAACATCGTTGGGGTCGAGCACGGCATCGAGCGTCTGGCCGGGCTCGAACTCGTGCACGCCGTGCAGCACCGCCACCCAGTTCGATCCACCCCGGGTCAGATGCACGAAACTCTCCGAACCGGTGATCTCGGTCACGGTGACGGTGGCGTGAAACGCGTGGCGATCGGCCTCGCCATTGGCGAGGGCGAGTTGATGCGCGCGGAAACCGACGCGATAGGCCCCGTCGGCAAGGCCCGCGTAAAGACCAGAGGCCGGCGACGCCGTGCCGCCTGCATAGGCGACCTGTCCGTTCTTCTTCTCGATGCCGACGAGGTTGAGCGGCGGATCGGAGAACACCTGCGCGACGCGCAAGGTTTGCGGCCGGCGGTAGACGTTGGCGGTCTCGCCGATCTGCAGCGCCTGGCCCTCCCACATGCAAACGGTGTTGCCGCCGAGCAAGAGCGCCTCGGTCGGCTCGGTGGTGGCATAGACGAAGATCGCGCCCGAGGCCTCGAAGATGCGCGGCAGCTCGGCGCGCAGCTCCTCGCGCAGCTTGTAGTCGAGATTGGCGAGCGGCTCGTCGAGCAGCACGAGATCGGCGCCCTTGACCAGCGCACGCGCGATCGCGGTGCGCTGCTGCTGTCCGCCCGAGAGCTGGAGCGGCGTGCGCTTCAGGAACGGCTCGAGCCGGAGCAGCTTGGCGGCCTCGGCGACGCGCGCCTCGATCTCATCGCGCGGCTTGCCCTGGACGCGCAAGGGCGAGGCAATGTTCTCGTAGACCGTCAGCGAGGGATAATTGATGAACTGCTGATAGACCATGGCGACCGAGCGCTTGCGCACGTCGGCGCCGGTGACGTCCTTGCCGTTGACCACCACCTTGCCGGTGGTCGGCTTGTCGAGCCCTGCGAGCAGCCGCATGATCGAGGTCTTGCCCGACAGCGTCGGGCCGAGCAGCACGTTGAGGGTTCCGCTCTCCAGCGTCAGCGAGACGTCGCGGATGTGCGCGACGCCCTCGACGGTTCGGGTCACGTGATCGAGTGTCACGGTCATGAGCGTCCTCCCGCTTCCCGCAGGGGAGTTTGCTGCACGGCATGGGTCCTGATCCAGTCGTCAAGTGTCGCGATCTCGTCGGCAGATAGTCGCAGGCCGAGCTTGGAACGACGCCAGACCACGTCCTCGGCCGTGGCGGCCCATTCATTGGCCATGAGGTAGCGGACCTCGCGTTCGGTCAGCGTCGCGCCGAAGGACCGGCCGAGATCCTCTGCCGATTTCGCGTCCGCAAGCAGCTTGGTGGCGCGGGTTCCATAGGCGCGGGCGAGTCGCCTTGCATGCTCATGGCCAAGGAAGGGATAGCCGCGCTGGAGCTCGGCGATCAGTCCGTCGATGTCGGATACATTCATGTCGCTGCCGGGCAGCGGCGATTTCCCGGTCCAGCCCTCCCGCGCCTTCGCACTGCGCAAGTAGGGCGCGAGCCGCTCCAGCGCTTCCTCGGCGAGACGGCGATAGGTCGTGATCTTGCCGCCATAGATCGACAGCAGGGGCACCCCGCCGGGCGTGTCGAGCTCGAAGACGTAGTCGCGGGTGGCGGCCTTGGCCTCGCTGGCACCGTCGTCATAGAGCGGACGCACGCCGGAATAGGTCCAGACAACCTCGTCCGGCGTCACGGGCTTGGCCAGATATTCGCTCGCCGCGGCGCAGAGATATTGAATCTCCTCGGCCGTCGCCTTCACCTTGGCGGGGTCGCCGTCGTAGTCGCGGTCGGTGGTGCCGATCAGGGTGAAGTCGTCCTGGTACGGGATCACGAAAATGATGCGGCCGTCGGCATTCTGGAACATGTATGCG
>JAEYTQ010000110.1 GCA_023433965.1 Pseudomonadota bacterium
TGCGCAAGCCGGCCCGCAGGTCATCACCCGGCACGGCAAACCCAATGCGGTGATCGTTTCCGCCGAGGAATGGGCACGCAAGACCGCACGCAAGGGCACGCTAGCCGAATTCCTGCTGGGCTCGCCGCTGCGCGGGGCCGACCTTGAACTCGACCGTGCGCACGACGCGCCACGTGACGAAATGCCGTGAATCTGCTGCTCGACACCAACGTGCTGTCGGAGGTTCGGCGGCCCGCCCCTTCGCCGAAAGTTCTGGCGTGGCTTGATACGATCGATGAGGATCGCGCATTCATCAGCGTTGCGTCGATCGCCGAGCTTCGCCGTGGCATCGCATTGCTGGAGGACGGCCGCCGCCGCACGGCGCTGGCGGCTTGGCTTGCCCACGATCTGCCGGCGCGATTTGCCGCGCGCGTCCTGCCGATCGATCAGCCGGTGGCCGAGCGCTGGGGCGATCTGATGGCTCAGAGCCGCAGGAGCGGCGTCGCGTTGTCCGTGATGGACGGCTTCTTTGCAGCAACCGCAATCGCGCACAGCCTCACACTCGTCACGCGGAACGTGAGGGATTTTGCTGCATTCGGCGTCCCGCTCCTCAATCCCTGGGGCGAGGTGTAAACACTATCTCAGCCGCACCACGGGCGCGGCCTCAGGTGCCGCATCCTGCGCCTCGGCCGGCGCGTCGTCGATGTCCGCGCCCTTCGGCAGCGCCGCCACCACCTCGATGCCCTTGCTGTGGCAAAGGGTGGCGAGGCGCTCGGGAAGCTCCTGGTCGGTAACGAAGGTCTGGATCTGGGTGATATGAGCGATGCGCACCGGCGCGCTGCGGCGGAGCTTGGTGGAATCGGCGACCAGCATGACGCTGCGGGCATTGGCGATGATGGCCTGCGCCACCTGCACCTCGCGATAGTCGAAGTCGAGCAGCGCGCCCTCCTCGTCGATCGCCGAGGCGCCGATGATGGCGTAATCGACCTTGAACTGGCCGATCAGCTGCGTCGCGGTCGAACCGACCACCGCGCCGTCGGCGCGCCGCACCGTGCCGCCGGCGACCACCACCTCGATGCGGGGATGGCGGTACAGCAACATCGCGACGTTGAGATTGTTGGTGATGACGAGCAGGTCCTCGTGCGAGGTCAGCGCGCTCGCGACCTCTTCCGTCGTGGTACCGATGTTGATGAACAGCGAGCAGCCGTTCGGGATCAGCGAGGCGGCGGCGACGCCGATGGCCTTCTTCTCGTCGGCGGCGACGAAGCGGCGCGCCTCATAGGCGAGGTTTTCGACACCCGAGGCGATGATGGCGCCGCCATGGATGCGGGTCAGCGACCTCCGCTCGCAGAGATCGTTGAGATCCTTCCGGATGGTCTGGGCCGAGACCTCGAAGCGGCGCGCGAGCTCTTCGACCATGACACGGCCGGAGGCACGCGCGAGGTTGAGGATTTCGGCTTGGCGGTGGGTCAGTCCGGTCACGGCAGCGGCCTCAAATCAGGATGATGCATGGTGCGGCGGTTCGCGCCTTCGGTCAATGCGCGCCGATCGCGGCCCTCACCCGGCCATTATCTTACCACGCCATGGCGTCCGCAAGGCGCGCAAGCAGCGCCGGGTCGTCGAAGCCGCTGGCGGACGTGACCGCGCCTGCTGCGACCAGGTCAGCATGGCTGAGGCTGGTCCGGATGCCGATGGTCGGAATTCCCGCTGCCGCAGCGGATTGCACGCCGGTGCGGGAGTCCTCGAACGCGATGGAGGCTTGCGGCCTCGCCCCGACGAAGCGCAGCCCCTCCTGATAAGGCAGCGGATGCGGCTTGCCGTGCGGCAGCTCGGCGCCGATCACCAGCGCCTTGAAGCGGTGCGTGATGCCGAGGCCGGAGAGCAGCAGTTCGGCGTTGAGACGCGGCGCGTTGGTCACGGCAACCATAGGAATGCCGGCACGGTCGGCGCGATCGAGCAGCGCCATCAGGCCCGGCAGCGGTGCGATCTGCCCGGCGACCAGCGTGCGGAACACCTCTTCCTTCTCGTCGAGGATCAAGGCACGCCGTTCCGGCGCCTCACCCGGCAGAAAGCGCTCGCCGATCGCGACATTGGCGAAGCCTTGCAGCTCCCTGGAGAAGCGCGCGTGATCGAAGACATGGCCGTGGGGACCGAGCACCTGATTGAAAGCCTTCAAGTGCAACGGATCGGTGTCGGCGAGCGTGCCGTCGATGTCGAACAGCAACGCCCTGCCCATCACATCATGTTTGGCCTCGATCATTTCCGTACTTTCCCAAATGCGCGACGCATCGATGCGGAAGACGTATCAATACCGCCTCGACCGCGCAACGACGCATGCGCCGACGCGGCGCGCCAAAAGGCCCTTGGTGCGTTTTCCACCGGCTGGGCGAGCAGGGAGGGTGGCGACGACTGGGAAGCTCTGTTGCGAGCTGAGACGAAATTGTGATCGGCAGTGTCATTCCGGGCGCGCGAAGCGCGAGCCCGAAATGACCAGCAGAGATCGTCTACGCCGCTTCCTTCACATCGCCGTTAACCAGCTTGCGCGCGGCGCGCTCGGCCTCGCGGGCGTTGCGAAACAGCTGGCCTTCGAGGCGATTGAAGCGGTGGGACGAGGCGAAGAAGCAGTAGCCCCCTTGAGAGCGAACGACGATACCTGCGGTCTGCGAATTGACTTCGATGATGTAGCTGTCCGGCATGGCCCGTTGATTCCTCAGTGCGGGCAAATAACGGCAATGGTGCCTGAAGGTTCCCCAGGCATGGAGGCCGTTTCCACCCCGAATCGTCACGCAATGGAGTACGCCGGGACCTCATCCGTTTTGTGACTGGTTCTTGACTGGTCCTTGACCGGTCCTTGGCGAAGCCGCGACGGGACGCACCGGCGCCGCGTTTTGTGACGTGTGCCGCGTCTTCGCAGGATGAGGCAGAGCGCCGCGCGCGACTACGTCGCAACCGGCGGATCGTTTCGCTCGATCGGCTGCGGCCGGCCGTGATCGTCGATCGAGACGTAGGTAAAGTTGCCATCGGTGACGAGGAAGGGATGCAGCTCCTTGCGCCGCAAAGCCCAGGCCTCGAGATGCACCGTCAGCGAGGTGCGCCCGACGCGCACGAGATTGGCGTAGACCGAGACGAGATCACCGACATAGACCGCCTTGCGAAAATTCATCGCCTCGATCGCGACCGTCACGGTGCGCGACCGCGCAGCCTTGGAGGCGAACACGCCGCCGCCGACGTCCATCTGGCTGAGCAGCCAGCCGCCGAAGATGTCGCCGTTGGCGTTGGTGTCGGCGGGCATCGCCAGCGTGCGAATGCAGAGATCGCCGCTCGGCCCGGTCGGTGCTTGTCCGCTCATCGCGTTCTCACTTGAAATTGTCCCAGCCCGGATCAGGCGCGAAACGCTCGCCGAATCGCCCGGCCAGCGCGCGCAGGGTGGATACGACATTTTCCACGCCGCGCGTGCGCGCATAATTCAGCGGGCCGCCGCGGAACGGTGCATAGCCGGTGCCGAAGATCATGGCGCCGTCCACCGCATCGGCGTCGTCGACGATGCCTTCGCGCAAGCACGCGACGCAGACATTCGACATCGGCAGCACCAGGCGATCGATCATCTGGTCGGTGACGCGCGGACCGGTCTCGGGAAGCTTCGCCTTCTCTGCCTTGCCGTCCTTCCAGGTGTAAAATCCCTTGCCGGTCTTGCGGCCGAGCTCGCCCTTGGCCACCTTCTCGCGCAGCCAGGCCGGCGTCGGCGGCAGGAGGTCGCCGAACTTGGAGCGCAGCATGTCGCCGACGTCGAGGCAGATATCGAGCCCGACCTGATCGGCGAGCTCGATCGGCCCCATCGGCATGCCGAACTGCTCGGCCGCGGCATCGATCAGGCGCTGGTCGATCTTCTCGTCCAGCATCACCACGGCTTCCAGCATGTAGGGCGTCAGCGCGCGGTTGACGAG
Organism: Pseudomonadota bacterium; assembly: GCA_023433965.1. Taxonomy (GTDB): domain Bacteria; phylum Pseudomonadota; class Alphaproteobacteria; order Rhizobiales; family Xanthobacteraceae; genus Bradyrhizobium. The sequence continues at coordinate 3,924 of JAEYTQ010000110.1, forward strand.
GAAGCCGGGCGAGCTCTTCACGGAAAGCGGCAGGCGGTCGATCGCGCCGACGAAGGCGCGCGCCTGTTGCAGAACACCGGGATCGTTGCCGTCATGGCTGACGACCTCGACCAGCTGCAGCCGCGACACCGGGTTGAAGAAATGCAGGCCGACCAGCCGCTCCGGCCGTGCAAGGCCGCTGCGCAGATCCTGGAGCGGAATGCTCGACGTATTGGTCGCGAGAATCGCGTCCGGCTTCATTCGGGGCTCGAGGCCGGCATAGACCTTCTGCTTCAGCTCCAGCTTCTCCGGCACCGCCTCGATGATGAGATCGGCGTTGCGGACGCCCTCGCCGTCCATGTCTGGGATCAGGCGGTCGAGCGCGTCGCGCACCTCGGTCCGCTTGCGGATGATCTTGCCGTAGAGCTCATTGGCCCGCTTCACCGCGCCCGCGATCGGCTCCGCCTTCATGTCGGCGAGGGAGACCCGAAGGCCCTGCCCGGCGACCCACGCCGCGATGTCGCCGCCCATGGCGCCGGCGCCGATGACGTGGACGTGCCTGACCGCGTTGCCGGAGCCTGCCGCCTTCTTCATCTGCTCGCGCAGGAAGAAGACGCGGATCAAATTCTGCGCGGTCGGCGTTACCATCAATCTGGCGAAGGAAGCCTGCTCGGCCTTCAGCATCGCGGCCTTGCTGCCGCCATGGGTTTCCCAGAGATCGATCAGCGCGTAAGGCGCAGGATAATGCTCGCGCGATGCAGCCTTCGCCGCCTCCGAGCGCATGCGCTTGGCGAGCAGGCCACGCACCGGGCCGAGATTGGCGGCGCGTGCGAGCAGGCCGGGCTTGGCCCGCTTCAGGCGTCCGAACAGCGCATCCCTCACCGCGCCCTGGACATGGCGTTCCTGCGTCACGGTGTCGACGAGGCCGAGCGATTTGGCCCTGCGCGCATCGATGATGCGCCCGGTCAGCATCAGCGCAATCGACTGCGTCGGATTGACCAGCGCGGTGAAGCGCGCGGTGCCGCCGAGGCCGGGATGCAGGCCGAGCATCACCTCCGGAAAGCCGAAGCGCGCACCGTCGATCGCGATGCGCGCCTGGCAAGCCAGCGCAACTTCGAGGCCGCCGCCGAGACAAAACCCGTGGATGACGGCGACCGTCGGCAGCCGCAAGGCTTCGAGATGATCGACCACTCCGTGCGCGGCACGGATACGCGTCTCCACCATGCCCGGGTCGGATGCGCCGCGGAACTCGTTCACGTCGGCGCCCGCGATGAAGCCGGACGGCTTTGCCGAGCGGATCACGAGGCCGGCGGGGCGCTCGGTCTCGATCGCCGCCAGCACCGCTTCGAATTCCTCCATCACATCCGAGGACAGCGTGTTGGCGCTGGCGTCGGCGCGGTCGAACAGCAACCAGGCGATGCCGTCGGCGTCGCGCGTCAGCTTGAAATGCCTGTAGGGACTGTCCGTCGCGGGCTTGGGCCCGAGCTCCAGCACGCGATCGCCGAGCGCGGTCATGATCTTGGAATCCATGGTCACACCGCCTCGATCAGCATGGCGCCGCCGAGCCCGCCGCCGATGCATTCGGTGGCAATTCCGCGCCGCGTGCCGAGCCGCTTCATCGCGTTGACGAGATGCAGCACGATGCGGTTGCCGGAGGTGCCGACGGGATGGCCGAGCGAGATGGCGCCGCCATCGACGTTCAGCCGCTCACGGTCGATCTCGCCGGCCGCGTCGTCGAGGCCGAGGATCTCGCGGCAGAATTTGTCGTCGTTCCAGGCGGCAAGACAGCCGAGCACCTGCGTTGCGAACGCCTCGTTCAGCTCCCAGGTCTCAACGTCCTTCACGGTGAGGCCGTTGCGCTGGAGCAGCGGCGTCGCCGACATCACGGGGCCAAGCCCCATGATGCTGGGATCCAGCGCAGCCCAGTGGCTATCGACGATCGCAGCCTTCGGCGTCAGCTTGTGCTTGGCCACCGCCACGTCGGAAGCCAGGATCACCCAGGAGGCGCCGTCGGTGATCTGCGAGGAATTGCCGGCGGTGACCTGTCCCCACGGACGCTCGAACACCGGCCGGAGCTTTGCGAGGGACTCGGCCGTGGAATCCGGCCGCACGCCGTCGTCGTGATCGAAGAACTTGCCGTCGCGCGAGAACGCGGTTTCGACCTCGCCTTTCAGATAACCCGCGCCCTGCGCATGCGCGAGGCGGCGATGACTCTCGGCGGCATAGGCGTCGGATTGCGCGCGGGTGATGCCGAAGAGATGGCCGACGACCTCGGCAGTCTGCCCCATGTTCAGCTCGGTGACGGGGTCGGTCAGCCCGCGCTCGAGGCCGATGACCGGCTTGAGATCGCGGGGGCGCAGCTTGAAGGCAGCCGCGAGCCTGGCGGCGACGCCCTTGGCGGTGGCCAAGCCGGCGAACCAACGCACGCCGGAATTCGGCCAGACCAGCGGCGCGTGGCTCAAGGCCTCGGTGCCGCCGGCGAGGATTAGGTCCGCGTGGCCCTCGCGGATGTAGCGGTAGGCGGTGTCGATCGACTGCATGCCGGAGCCGCAATTGATCTGCACGGTGAAGGCGACCATGTCCTCGCCCATGCCGAGCCGGAGCGCGG
>JAEYTQ010000353.1 GCA_023433965.1 Pseudomonadota bacterium
AATGATGCAGCCCTGCTGTCCGTTTGACCCCCGGTTTGATGGTGATAGTCTTTTTGCTCGCGACCTGTCCGGGAGGACACAATGGGATGGTTCGACCGCCTGTTTGGAAGGATGTCGGAGCCGACGACCCCTCTCTTTTTGAGATTTCGGCGGAAATCGAAGGCCCTGACCGACCCTGATCTTCTGAAAATTGCCAAGGACCGGAAAGGGCATGTTTCCCGAAGAGCTGTCAGGGATGAGTATAATCGGCTGGTCCTGGAGAAGTATGCCCACGACAAGTCGTGATTGCTGAACTCATCTAGGTCCTGCTCGGTGGCGAAGCAGATGGTTTCGCAACTGCTCTATTCCTGCGCGCGATCAATTTCCCCCTCCTGCTTGTTATCAATTGTCGTTATCCGCCGCGCGCCTCGCGAAGCGATCGTCCGCCCGGCGCAGCCGCCGGCACAGCTCGCGATTGATGTTTTGCAGGACGATTACATAGGCGTGGATGTCGGCCTTGTAGCAGGCGTAGAGATTCTTGGCGGTCAGTTCGTACAGCACCGTCGCGCTTTCCGCGACCACCGTGGCGGAGCGGCTCTGCATTTCGATCAGCGTCATCTCGCCGAAGAAATCCCCTCGCTCCAGAACGGAAATCGGGATGACGCTGCCTGCCTTGGTCCGTTTGCTCACGGCGAGCCGGCCGGATTCGACGATGAACATCGAGCGTCCCGGCTCTCCCTCCGCCACGACGGTGCTGCCTGCCTCGAAGCGGCGCTCGACCAGCATCGAATTCAACAGATCGAGGCTCGGCTCGGGCAGACCGCCGAAGAACGGTGTGGCGAGCAGGAAGGCTTTCAGATCGGGATCGCTGGCGGCCATTGCGCGAGGTTACGCCGCGTCGCTGCTTGCAGCAAGACGAGGCGCTTGCCCCGTCCTTGCGAGCGTAGCGAAGCAATCCAGAATCTCTCCGCGGAAGCAGTCTGGACTGCTTCGTCGCAAGGGCTCCTCGCAATGACGGGGTGAGAGGCCTTCACCTCCAATATCCACCGCTTATTGCGGCGCGACACTTTCACCGCGCTGCGCCCGTCGCTTTCGCCACACCTGCAAGTCGATCATGACTTTCGCGGTTGCTGCGAGGACAAGCACGCACAACACGGCCTTCGAGATCGTCTCCATCGTCCCCTCGATCAAGAGGCAATGGACCACGCTGCCTGCGACGATGACGATCGCGAGCGGCATATGGATGATCCGCCTGGCTCGCAGGCGAAGCCCGACCCGCCGGCGCAGCAGCGCCAGCAGCGCAACGATGAAGATGGCCCACATCGCCGTCACCCCGTAGGGAGAGAACGGCGTCGGCGAGGCGTAGGTGAGGGCGTCGATCATGTCGGGCGGGCTGGTGACCCAGAGGCCGGCGACGTGGATCACCACCGCGAGCACCAGCACGCCGCCGATCCAGTGATGGGCACGCCTGCCGCGATAGGCCGACAGGCCGGGCAGATAGCCGCCGATCAGCAGCGGCTGCACGAGCACGAGTCCGAGTGCGATGATCCCGGCGAATCCGGCGAGGATGTAGACCCATCCGCGCCATGCGAGTTGCTCGCTTGTCGCTGCCAGCGCGACCGGCACGCCTATGACCAAAGCCAGGGCGACCCAGATCAGGATCACCCGCGCCGATCTCCACCCCGTCATTCGCAGGTCCGGTCAGACCGGCTGAAGCACGAAGTGCGCTTCGAGGCTGGTTTCCTTCGCGCTCCGCATCACCGGCCGCAGGAAGACCGTCTTGAACTCACCGCTGTCATAGGCGAGATGGCCATGCGGCTGGCCGAAGATGGGAATGATCTGAGGCATCTTGAGCCGGAACTTGCCGTCCTTGTCGGTGAGCGTGGCACCATGACTGTGCGGCTCGTGCTCCTGCCCTTCCACCGTGTGCGCCCAGATCTGGATGCGCTGTCCGGCGAGCGGCGCGCCATCGCCGACGCGGCGGACGGTGCCACTCATCCAGAAGCCGCCTTTGCCGATCCGCTCCACGATCGCCGCGCCCTTCCGGTAGTTGTTTGCGCCGCCCGGCATCGTTTCGGTCGGAGCGAGGCCTGCCGCACGCGCCGGCAGCAACAGGCCGGACACGCCGGATGCCAGCACCCCGGTAGCAAGGACAGAGCCGCCAGCGGCGAGCAGGCTCCTGCGGTTGATTGCGACCGTGCTCATGTCGGTTCCCTCCTGGCGACCATGCCGTTCGCCGCAAACTACAGTAGCAGATGCGAAACGCCCAGTTGGGACAAGGGGCGCCAGAGGTCGCAATAACAGTGTTGTGAACCGGGTGGAGCGAGTCGAGCAGTTCAGAAGGTGCGCTGCGCCATCAATATCTCAATTGCGCGGCAGATCGTGCAGCACTTCTGCTGCTGACCACCTATATGTGAGGCCTCGCGCGCCGTGCGCCCCTATCGGATGTCCTCCCATGATCCCCTTCTCCGTCCTCGACCTCGCACCCATTCGCCAGGGCGGCAATGCGGCTGAGGCGTTTCGCAACTCGCTCGATCTCGCGCAGCATGCGGAGAAATGGGGCTACAAGCGGTTCTGGCTGGCCGAGCATCACAACATGACGGGCATCGCCAGCGCGGCGACGTCGGTGGTGATCGGTCATGTCGCGGGCGGGACGAAGACGATCCGGGTCGGGTCCGGCGGGGTCATGCTGCCGAACCATTCGCCGCTCGTCATCGCCGAGCAGTTCGGCACGCTGGAATCGCTCTATCCCGGGCGGATCGATCTCGGCCTCGGCCGGGCGCCGGGCACTGACCAGTTCACCGCGCGGGCGCTGCGGCGCGATCTCGCCACCAGTTCGGAGAACTTTCCGCACGACGTCCTGGAATTGCAGGCGCTGCTCGGCGACGTGCAGCCGAACCAGGCGATCCGCGCCGTGCCCGGCATGGGCACCAAGGTGCCGCTCTGGATCCTGGGATCGAGCACCTTTGGCGCGCAGCTCGCCGCGATGCTGGGGCTGCCCTTCGCCTTCGCCTCGCATTTCGCGCCGCAGATGTTGATACCGGCGCTGCGCGAGTATCGCGCCCGGTTCGAGCCGTCGGCGCAGCTCGTCAAGCCCTATGCGATGATCGGAGTCAACGTGTTCGCGGCCGACAGCGATGAGGAAGCGCGGCGGATGTTTTCCTCGCTGCAGCAGCAGTTCATCAATCTGCGCCGCGGCACGCCGGGTCCGCTGCCGCCGCCGGTGGACGACATGGACGCGCTGTGGTCGCCGGCGGAGAAGGCGGTCGTTACGCAAGCTCTGTCCTGCTCAGCGGTGGGAACGCCTGACGTGGTGCA
>JAEYTQ010000205.1 GCA_023433965.1 Pseudomonadota bacterium
CGATGCCGTTATAGGCGGCTTCCGAGAACAGCGAGCGCGACACTTCGGGCAGGAAACGGCCGCCCGGAATGTGGTTGGTGGTCATCAGCGCCAGCGTCTTGGGCCCGATCAGCCGGACGCCGCCAAGCTCGCCGCCGTTGAGCAGCGCGCGGCAGAAGGTGAGATAGTCTGCGACCGTCGAGCACAGGCCGCCGCCGCCGGAGATGAACGAGGGCGGAGACAGGAACGAGCTCGTTGCGGGGTCGTCCTGAAGGGTCAGGCCTTCACGTCGCTGGCCGGCATGGAAGGTCATGCCGCCACCGGGGTCCGCCGAGTAGCAGGCGGCAAAGCGATGCGCCTTCGAGGCCGGCACGTGGAAATCGGTGTCGGTCATGCCGAGCGGATCGAGAATGCGCTGCTTGAGAAACTGCTCGAAAGGCATTCCCGAGATCTTGCCGACGAGATAGCCGACCACGTCGGTTGCGACCGAGTAGTTCCAGGCGTCGCCCGGCGAGAACTCCAGCGGAATCTTAGCCAGCCCCTCGATCATGGTCTGGAGCGTGCCTGACTTCTCGACCTCGCCGATCTTCTCACTGCGATAGGCCGCATCGACGTTGGAGCGCTGCTGGAAGCCGTAGGTCAGCCCCGACGTGTGGCGCAAGAGATCGACGATCAGCATCGGCCGGGACGGCGGTCGGGTCAGGACCGCCGGATAGGGGCCGGCGACGAACACGCCGAGATCCTTCCATTCCGGAATGTATTTGGCGACGGGCTCGTCGATCGCGACGAGGCCTTCCTCCACCAGCATCATGAAGGCAACGCTGGTGAGCGGCTTGGTCATGGAATAGATGCGGTAGATGGTGTCGTCCTTCACCGGCAGCTTGCGCTCGACGTCGGCGAAGCCCTGCACCGAGCTGTGCGCGACCTTGCCGCGGCGGTAGACCAGGAGCTGTGTGCCCGGGAAGCGGCCGGCATCGATGTACCGCTTCTTGAGATGCACATCGACCCGGTCGAGCGCAGCCTTGGACATGCCAACGGATTCGGGCGAGGCGGGGGTGGGGGCGAGCATCAGTTCCTCCGGGCAGTTTTTCGACGATTGTGATAGCCAAATGGCGGGCCCATTCCAAGCCGGTCGCGCTTAACGCGGGCAGGCCAGCTGGTATAGGCTGTCCCCCGGAATGCCGAAGGAGCCCGCCTGGGCCAACCAGAAAAACGCGAGGGCAAAACGCAGCATGACCCAGTTCAACGAGACCGAGCTCACCGAGGCCGTCGTCAGGAGCTTCGACAACACACCCAATCCGCGCGCGAAATTCCTGCTCCAGGAATTGGTGAAGTCGCTGCACGATTACGTGAGCAAGACCGGCCTTACTTTCGAGGAATGGGACTACGCCATCGATTTCCTGACCCGCACCGGGCAGAAATGCACCGACACGCGCCAGGAATTCATCCTCCTGTCCGACGTGCTCGGAGTGTCCATGCTGGTCGACGCGGTCAATCACCGCGACCGCGGCGGTGCCACAGAGACCACCGTGCTCGGCCCGTTCTACGTTGGCGAGCACAAGGTGACCGCGCACGGCACCGACATCTCGCCGCACAACCAGACCGGCGAGAAGATGTTCGTGCAGAGCCGCGTCACCGACCTCGAGGGCGAGCCGCTCGCCGGCGTGCCGGTCGACGTCTGGCATGCCGACGATGACGGCTTCTACGATTCCCAGAAACCGAACTATGACGAGGCCGGCGCCTCGGCGCGGGCGCGCTTCATCACCGATGATGACGGCCGCTTCTTCTTTCGCACCATCCTGCCGTGCAGCTATCCGATCCCGACCGACGGCCCGGTCGGCGAGATGATCGTGCAGACGGGCCGTCATCCGATGCGGCCTGCGCATGTGCACTTCCTGGTCAACGCCAAGGGCTACGAGCCGCTGATCACCCACGTCTTCATCGGCGGCGACAAATATCTGGATTCCGACGTCGTGTTCGGCGTGAAGGACGACCTCGTCGCCAAGGTCGAGCCGCGCAACGATGCCGCGATGCCCGACGGCACCAAGGCGAGCGGAAAATGGCATCTGATGAGCTACGAATTCCGCCTCAAGCCCGGCGGCGGCATGGCGCCGAAGCCGCTGGGCGTGAAGGCCGGGGAGCCGGCGTAAGGGGCTCCCGCTGGGTCAATTTCGAATTCTCGATGGAACGGTGATCCAGCCGCTGCGACGCTTCGTATCTTCAGTGTCGATCACGATAGATCGCGTCGCAAGACGTATGCGCCAGATCGGGCGCATGCGTCGCAATTGCATGGATTCAACATCTGGAGAGTTTGATGACGCCCGCAATTCGTTCCTTCGTGGCCGGGGCGGCCATGGTTGCTGGTCTGCTTGGTCCATCCGTCGCGCGCGCCGCCGACATTGTGGACACGGCGGCTTCCAACGGTTCATTCACGACCCTCGTGACGGCCGTGAAGGCCGCTGGTCTCGTGAAGACCCTGAAGAGCAAGGGTCCGTTCACTGTGTTCGCGCCGAACGATGCAGCCTTCGCCAAGCTGCCGCCAGGGACGGTCGAATCGCTGCTGAAGAACAAGGCCAAGCTTGCGGCCGTTCTGAAGTATCACGTCATCCCGGGCCGCGTGAAAGCTGCCGACGTCGCCGGCAAGTCGCTCCAGGTCAAAACCGTGCAAGGTCAGCCGGTCAGCGTCAACGGAAGCCTCGGCGTCCGCGTCAACGATGCGCATGTCATCCAGCCGGACATCGAGACGTCGAACGGCGTCATCCACGTCATCGACACCGTGCTGCTGCCGCCCTCGCGCGCGAGCAAGATGCATCACTAAAAATGCCTCACTGAGGCACTTGAAGATCGGGACCTGGCCGCTGCAGCGACCAGGTCCCGTGTGAAACCCGCGAAAGCATTGCGCCGCCGCGACCGACGCGGCGGAGCTTGGATCGTTGCGGTCATCCCCCAATATAGGCTCCCAACTCGTCGGGCGTCCCCTTCGGAAAGGCTTCCTTCAGATAATCGAGGAAGGCGGAGACGCGCGCGCTGAGCAGCCTCCGCGAGGGATAGAGCGTCCATAGAGCGATGTCCGATCTCTCGACATCGCCCCATCGGACCAGCGTGCCAACGGCGAGATCGTGGCTGACGAGCGACAGCGGCAGCCGCGCAGCGCCGACGCCGATTCGAACGGCGTCGCGAACCATCGTCAGCGTCGAGAGGCGGAGCACGGGATCGATCGCGATGCGCGATGTGCCGCTTGGCCGCCTGACGTCCCAGGCCGCAGCGTCGTCCGTTCCGCGCACGACGACCGGAACGGGCAGATGGCCTCTCGGCCGCTTCAGCTTCGGGCTGGCCACCACCACCAGGCGATCGCGCAAGAAGACGCGGCCGACCAGGCTTTCATCCGGATCGGGATTGACCCGGATCGCGAGGTCGAAACCTTCCTCGATCATGTCGACGTAGCGATCATCCGTGGTGACCTCGAGCCGGACTTGCGGATGCCTGAGCGCGAAGCCGGCCGCGAGCCGGCCCATCGCGGTTTGTGAAAACAGCAGGGGAGCGGTGATCCGCAACCTGCCCTTCGGCTTGTCCCCGCCCGCGGCGATCGCCGCTGCCGTCTCGTCGAGCTCGGTGAGGAGGGCGCCCGTTCGCTCGTAGAGCGCTCGTCCCTCCTGGGTCAGTTTCAGAGTGCGCCCACCGCGCTCGAACAGACGCAGATCGAGGCTGTTTTCGAGCTCGGACACGCGCCGGGACAACGTCGCTTTCGGGCGGCCTGCGGCGCGCGCGGCCTTTCCGAACCCTTCGTGACGGGCGACGAGATTGAAGTCGGCAAGGGCGAGCAAATCCATCTGTTCCACCAGTGAAACGGTCTGTCCAAATATAGCG
>JAEYTQ010000231.1 GCA_023433965.1 Pseudomonadota bacterium
GCGCGCTCAGCATCGGATCGAGGCCGCAGATGGCGAGATACGACGGCAGATGCGTGGTGAGGAAGACGAGCTGCATGCCGCAGACCAGATAGGCGCAGGTCATCACCACGAAGGAGGCATTGCCGAACGCGGTCCTTGCCGCGGCCGCAGCCGTGGCATCGCCGATGTCGGCCGCGGTGGGCTTGGGCAGCGGGATCTTGTCGATGCGGCCGGCGTACCAGGCAGCCGGTATCATCAGCAGCGACATCACGACGAAGCCGGCAAGGCCGACGCGCCAGCCGAAGCCCTCGTTGAGCATCTGCCCGATCGGCGCCGACAGCAGCGCCCCGAGCGAGCCGGCGCCGGAGACGATGCCGAGCACAGTCGAGCGCACCGTTTCGGGCACCGCACGCGCCGCCACCGACATCGCGATCGCCGCCGCTGTACAGGCCATCGAGGTCCCGATCAGCACGCCTGCGCCGATCATGATGCTGACGAGCCCGTTCGCCGTTGCCATCAGCGCAAGCCCGGCGATGTACATCAGCGCGCCCCCGATCATGATCGGGCGGAAGCCGTAGCGCACGGTGAGCGCGCCCGCGGGCGGCTGGAGGAAGCCCCAGGCGAGGTTCTGCACGGCCAGCGCCAGCGTGAAATCCGAGATTGAAATGCGAATGTCATGCGTCAGCGGCTGCATGAAGATGCCGAGCGACTGCCGCAGCCCCATGCTCAGGGTCAGCATGATCGAGGCGCCGATCAGGATGGGCAAGGTCGGACGCAGGACCTGCAACAGGGGCATTTTCTTCTCCCTTTTGGGCGCGGCACGCGTGCCGAGGTCTGCTCTTGCCGTCGATTTTGGTTACACAGACCTGTTTACTTAGGCTATGGATAGCGGGTGCTGTCAAGCGAACAGGACGCGCGAAGTCGCATGGCTCCCCCGCCCGCCCCACAGACGATGAAAGAGCGGATCCTCGAGACCGCCGACAAGCTGTTCTATCTGCAAGGCATTCGCGCCATCGGCGTCGATACCATCGCGGCCGAGATCGGCATCAGCAAGCGCACGCTTTACAACCATTTCCCCTCCAAGGACGCGCTGATCGCAGCCTATCTGGAGCGCCGTTTCGTCCACGCCCGCCCCTCCGACAAGCCGCCGGCCGAGCAGATCCTCGCCACCTTCGATTCGCTGGAACGGCGCTTTGCGGCCAAGGATTTCCGCGGCTGCCCGTTCGTGAACGCGGTGGCCGAGCTCGGCCCCGCCGACCGCGCCGTGAAGAAGATCGCCATCGCCTTCAAGGAAAGCCGCCGTCTCTGGTTTCGCGACCGGCTGACCGAACTCGGCGTGACGGAGGCGGACGCGCTGGCGACACAGCTCGTGCTACTGGTCGCCGGCTCCATCGCGCAGGACTTGGTGCGCGACGATCCCGGGATGGCAAGGGCGGCGAAAGAAGCGGCCAAGGTGTTGCTGCGGAATGCGGGGGTCGATGTGAGGGGTGATGCGGAGCCGGTGAAGAGCCGCAAGCGCGCGCCGCAGTAATCAGTGTCACCGCACGACTCGCTGTCATCACCCGCGAAAACGGGTGATCCAGTGTTCCAAAGTCAGTGAGGCTAGCTAGACCGAGAAGCCGCGGCGGAGAATGACAGCGGAGCTTGTTGGATCTGTTCGGGACGATAACAGAATGCTCCTGTTTTGCCCGACAGGTCAAATCGCGCTACTGCCGGCGCAAGCCGCCCCACTCCTCACGTAACCCTTTGATCTTGCTACCGCCCGCTACTGTGCATGGGGTTGTTTTCGCACTTCGTGCGATCACCCTCACGCCGCCTGCGACACCACGCGGTTGCGGCCGTCGTGCTTGGCGCGGTAGAGCGCGGTGTCGGCGCGCTTGAGCACGTCGGCGACCGCCTCGCCCTTCCGCTCCAGCGTGGTCAGCCCGATCGAGATCGTGACCTCGATGCGCTTCGCGCCCTTGTGGATCGCGAACGGCTCCCCCGCGATCGAGCGGCGCAGGCGCTCGGCGACCATGCCGGCAACGTGCAGATCGGTCTCGGGCATCACGATGACGAACTCCTCGCCGCCGTAGCGGCAGGCGAGATCGATGCCGCGGATCGACTTTCGCACGCGCACCGCGAATTCGCGCAGCACGTCGTCGCCGGCGTCGTGGCCGTAATTGTCGTTGATCGACTTGAAGTAGTCGATGTCCAGGATCATCAGCGCCAGCGGCTTGCCGCGCGTGGCGGCCTGCTCGGCGAGCGTTGCCAGGTGACTCTCCATGTAGCGGCGATTGTGCAGCCCGGTGAGCGCATCCGTGATCGCCATCTCGATCGAGTTCTGCACGTTGTCGCGCAGCTGATCGGTGTAGCGGCGGCGGCGGATCTGGGTGCGGGCGCGCGCCAGCAGCTCGGTCTTGTCGATGGGGCGCAGCAGATAATCGTTGACGCCGATCTCGAGGCCGCGGAGCAGCCGCGTCGAATTCTCGGGGTCGGCGATCGCCAGGATCGGCACATGGCGCGTGCGCTCCAGCGAGCGCGCCTGGCTGCAGAGCCTGAGGCCGTCGAAATTGTTGAGGTCGAGCGAAACGATCAGGAGATCGTAATTGCCCTCGGCCGCGTGGAACAGCGCTTCCGTCGGGTTCGGCTCGACGTCGATGGTGTGCTCGGCCGCGAGGATCGTCGCCAGCCGCTCGTAGGAGGACTCGCGGTCGTCGACCAGGAGGATGCGGCCGCCCTTGCCGGTGTCCGCCACCGCGCTACGCTCGGGCGCCTGCATGCCGATCTCGAGCGAGGTGATGGCGCGCATGCGCAGCTCGTCGGTCATCATCTTCAGCCGCGTCAGCGAGCGCACGCGCGCGATCAGCACGACGTCGGAGACGGGCTTCGTGAGAAAGTCGTCGGCGCCGGCCTCCAGCCCGCGGTTGCGGTCGGAGGGACTGTCGAGCGCGGTCACCATGACGACGGGAATGTGATGCGTGGCCGGATCGGTCTTGAGGCGGCGGCAGACTTCGAAACCATCCATGTCGGGCATCATGACGTCGAGAAGGATGATGTCGCATTCGGCGCGCCGGCAGATCGACAGCGCCTCGGTGCCATTCGAGGCGGTCATCACGTCGAAATATTCGGCGGACAGGCGGGCCTCTAGCAGCTTGACGTTGGCGGGGACGTCGTCGACGACCAGGATACGCGCGGACACTGTGTACTCACTTCCTATCCGATGAAACGCCGGACCGTCTCAATGAATTTGCCGACCGAGATCGGCTTGGACAAATAGGCCTCGCAGCC
>JAEYTQ010000554.1 GCA_023433965.1 Pseudomonadota bacterium
CTGCCCAGTCTCTGCCGGGGCGATTTGCCCGACCAAGACGAGCAGTGGTAACCAGGGCTGCGACGAAGAGAGCACGAAAAGGCTGAAACGATGGTCTGGGATCCGCAGCAATATCTGAAGTTCTCCGGCCATCGGCTGCGGCCCGCGGTCGACCTGTTGATGCGGATTCCGGACCTTGCGCCCCGCGAGATCGCCGACCTCGGGGCGGGCGCCGGCAACGTGACGAAGCTGATCAGGGAGCGCTGGCCGGAAGCCGCCGTGACTGCGGTCGAGGGCTCGGCCGAAATGGTCGCCGCGGGCCGCATGGCCGCGCCCGGCGTCGAATGGTCACATGAGGACCTCGGGCATTGGCGTCCCGCGAAGCAATATGACCTGATCTATTCCAACGCGGCACTGCACTGGCTGCCCGGTCATGCGGCCCTGTTTCCGTCGCTGATGGAGAAGGTGCGTCCCGGCGGCATGCTTGCGGTGCAGATGCCGCGCAACTTCACCGCGCCTTCGCATGTGCTGATCGGCGAGACCGCGCTTGACGGGCCGTGGCGATCCAAGGTCGAACATCTCGTCACCCCGCCTCCGGTCGAGGGGCCGGCCTTTTATCACGATGTCCTGGCGCCGATGTCGGCCAGCATCGACATCTGGGAAACCGAATATCTGCAGGTGCTGGAAGGCGACAACCCCGTGAAGGAGTGGACCAAGGGGACCTGGCTGACCCGCTACCTCGACATTCTGCAGGGGGACGAGAAGGCCGCCTTCGAAGCCGCCTATGGCGCGCGGGTCGCGAAGGCCTATCCGAAGAATGCGGCGGGGCAGACGCTGTTCCCGTTCCGGCGCCTGTTCGTGGTCGCCGAGCGCAAAGGCTGATGACACTGCCGCAATGCGGCATAGACGATCGTTCCGTTGGACACGCGCGGACGCCGGGTTGCGCAGACGGCGGTCGCCAAGCTAGCTTGGCCCCGCGGACGCGCGGGCCGAGATCAAGAGGGCGGGCAAGACCCACGCTGCACCGCTGCCGACCGCAAGGTCTGTCGGGAGGCGATGCAGCCGGACTGGAAAGGCCAAGGGGACGAGGCGGGCAGGATGTGCTCGATCTCGTCGCCTGGGAATTCGACGCCAAGATGATTTGAAGGCTACGGCCCAACAAGAACAACACCAACGGTCGGGGGTGATCACATTCCCGGCCGTTGCGCTTGAAAGATGCAATCCGGGGGGACCAAGTTGCTGCGTTTGCTGAATCGTTTTCTCGATCATCTCGAGGAATGGCTGATCGCGACGATGATCGCGGCTGCGACATCGCTCATTTTCGTCGCCGTGCTGCACCGCTACGGTGCCGGGCTGTCGATCGACATCGCCAAATGGGCGGAAGCCCGCAACCTGACCTTCCTCGCCGTGCCCGCGCGCGCGGCGTTCACCTGGCTCGCCGCGCTCGACCTGTCCTGGGCGCAGGAGCTCTGCATCTACATGTTCATCTGGATGGCGAAGTTCGGCGCCGCGTATGGCGTGCGGACCGGCATCCATGTCGGCGTCGACGTGCTCGTCAACCTCCTTCCCGGGGGATCGCGCCGGCGCGTCATCACTTTCGGTCTATTGTGTGGTGCGCTCTTCACCGCCATCGTGGGTTATTTCGGCGCCGCCTTCGTCGGCCACATGTGGCAGAGCGGTCAGCAATCCAACGATCTGGAAGCGCCCATGTGGATGGTGTATCTCACCATCCCGCTCGGCTCCGCCTTGATGTGCTTCCGCTTCCTCCAGGTTGCGTGGTCGTTCTACCGCACCGGTGAGTTGCCGCGTCACGACATGGCCGGCGTCGAAGGCGTCGAGGCGGACCCGGTGCATCCGGCTCCGGTCACTCACAGCCAGGTTGTCCGGGACGAGCGCAGCCCGCTCGGCTGGATCCTGATGCTGGTGCCGGTCCTGATCGTCGCCCTCTGCTTCGCGCATGCGGCCCACGTCATCACGCTGCCGCAGGGCCTGCGTGTCTTCATCGTGTTCGCGCTTCTGCTCTCCCTGATGCTCACGGGCATGCCGATCTCGATCGCGCTCGGCCTGACTGTGCTCAGCTTCATGTTCGCGCTGACCGACGTCCGGACGGAATCGGTGGCGCTGAAGCTCTTCACCGGCATCGAGAATTTCGAGATCATGGCGATCCCGTTCTTCATCCTCGCCGGCAGCTTCCTGACCCATGGCGGCGTTGCGCGGCGAATGATTGCCTTCGCGACCTCGCTGGTCGGCCATTGGTACGGCGGCCTGGCGCTGTCGGGCGTGGTGGCCTGCGCGTTGTTTGCCGCGATCTCCGGCTCTTCGCCGGCCACCGTGGTGGCGATCGGCTCGGTGATCCTGCCTGCGATGGTCGCGCAAGGCTTCCCGAAGCGGTTCGGTGCGGGCGTGATCACGACGTCGGGCTCGCTCGGCATTCTGATCCCGCCGTCGATCCCCATGGTGCTGTATGCCGTCTCCACCAACAGCTCGGTCGGCAAGCTGTTCATCGCCGGCATCGTGCCGGGGCTTGCGCTCGCCTCGCTGCTCGGAGCGACGACATTCTATCGGGCCTGGCGCAACGACTATCCCAGGATGCGGAAGGCGACCTTCGTCGAGCGGTTCGATGCGTTCCGCAAGTCGGTCTGGGGCATCCTTCTGATCGTGATCGTGATCGGCGGCATCTATAGCGGCCTGTTCACGCCGACCGAGGCCGCCGCCGTCAGCGCGGTCTATGCGTTCATCGTCGCGGTGTTCATCTACAAGGATCTCAAGCTGCGCGACGTGCCGCGGGTGCTGCTGTCGTCGGCCAATCTATCGGCAATGCTGCTCTACATCATCACCAACGCCGTGTTGTTCTCGTTCCTGATGACCTACGAGAACGTGCCGCAGGCGCTGGCGCAATGGATGATCGACCAGGGCCTGGGCTGGATCGGCTTCCTGCTCCTCGTCAACCTGCTGCTGCTGCTGGCCGGCAACGTGATGGAGCCATCCTCCATCATCCTGATCATGGCGCCGATCCTGTTTCCGGTCGCGGTCAAGCTCGGCATCGACCCGATTCATTTCGGCATCCTGATGACGGTCAACATGGAGGTCGGGCTGTGTCACCCGCCGGTCGGCCTCAACCTCTACGTCGCCTCGGGCATCGCCAAGATGGGCATCACCGAGCTCACGGTCGCGGTGTGGCCGTGGCTGCTGACGATGCTGTGCTTCCTGGCGGTGGTGACATATTGGCCCGGCCTGTCGCTGTGGCTGCCGCGCATGCTGGGGATGTAGCGGCGAGCGGCACGGACGGTGTACCCTCTCCCCTTGTGGGAGAGGGTGGCTTCGCAAAGCGAAGCCGGGTGAGGGGTCTCTCTCCTCACGAACGGTCGTGCGAGTGGATAGAACCCCTCATCCGGCGCTTCGCGCCACCTTCTCCCACAAGGGGAGAAGGGAAGAGGGCACTGGGCGGGAGGAGCAAGCATGACTGAGCGCAGCAACGGGCCGAAAGA
>JAEYTQ010000572.1 GCA_023433965.1 Pseudomonadota bacterium
GCCAGATTGTCGGCGACCGAATTGACGATGCTGTCGCCGTAATAGTCCAGCGAGATCGTGCCGGCGCGGTAGCGTTCGATGATGAAGGGCGAGTTCTCGACGATCTCCCAGGCGCCCTCGATCAGCATGGCGACGATCAGCCGCGCCGGCCAGGAGAGACGCAGGAACGGCACGCGCACGAACAGCAGCCAGGTCAGGGCGTAGAACAGGAAGCCGTGCAGCACATGCGAGAACGTGTACCAGTCAGCGATGTGCTGGGAATTCTCGGAGCTGTTCACCACGCCGTGCCAGAGCTTGACGGTGCCGCAGGTGCAGATCGGCACGCGCCCCATCCCGAGCAGAATCGCGGCCTGGAGCGCCAGCAGCAGCAGCGCGATGCCGGCCCAGCCGAGCGGCCGAAATGCGGACTCGACGGTGGAGGCCTTGGCGGTGGGCGTTGCGGCAAGCGTCATGGCTCTCGGATCATCAGGAGTGCGGGACCGTCGGGCGTGACGATCTCGTGCTGCGGTACGAACCCGGCCTTCTCGTAAGCGCGAATCGCACGAGGATTGGCCGGACTCGGGTCTATCACGACACGCGGCACGCCGCGGGCAAAGAGCTGGTCGATGAATGAACGGATGAAGGCCGAGCCGTGGCCGCATCCGAGCATATCGATCTCGCCGATGAACTGATCGAGGCCGCGGGTGCCCACGGGCTGCGGCCCGAAGCTGACGTGCCAGTCGCCGATTTGGTAGCACTGGAGATAGGCGAAAGACTGGCCGCCAAGGCTGACGATGAACTGGGCGAGGTCGGGATGATCGAGGTCGCCGCCGACGAATTCGAGCGTCTCCGGATCGTGCCACCACTCGGCGACATGCGGCGCGTCCAGCCAGCGCCGGATCAGCGGCATGTCGGCCGCGGTCATGGGGCGGAAGGTGTAGCTCATCATCTCGCGCCGACGGCGGTGCGCTCCCTAACCCGCCGCCAGGCTCTCGATGGTCACATTGCGGTTGGTGTAGACGCAGATGTCGGCGGCGATGTCGAGGGAGCGGCGGACGATGGACTCGGCGTCCTTGTCGGTGTCGAGCAGGGCGCGCGCCGCGGCCAGCGCATAATTGCCGCCGGAGCCGATCGCCATCACGCCGGCCTCGGGCTCGAGCACGTCGCCGGTGCCCGTCAGCACCAGGGAGACGTCCTTGTCGGCCACGATCATCATGGCCTCCAGCCGCCGCAGATAGCGATCGGTGCGCCAGTCCTTGGCGAGCTCCACGGCGGCCCGGGTCAGCTGTCCCGGATATTGCTCGAGTTTGGATTCCAGCCGCTCGAACAGGGTGAAGGCGTCGGCGGTGGCGCCGGCAAAGCCGCCGATGACGTCGCCCTTGCCGAGCTTGCGGACCTTCCTGGCATTGGATTTGATCACGGTCTGGCCGATCGAGACCTGGCCGTCGCCACCAACCACCACCTTGCCCCCCTTGCGGACGGTCAAGATCGTGGTGCCGTGCCAGACCGGCGAGCTGTTCTGGGTCGCTTGCATGAATGATCCTCGTTGTCGGCCTGATTTAGGCGGTCCGGGCAAAGGGGACAACTGGGCACAACGGGCCGTTCCGGCCCTAGATTTCGCTCACCATAGCCGGAAGTGCTGACCTGCCGGCGCGTTCCCGCAGTAGCGAAGGCGTCATTTGGCTGTTAAGAGACACGCGTTTTCGCCTTCGAAGCCAGAATGGAAACCGCATTTCAATGCGCACCGCGACGATCAAGCGCAAGACCAAGGAAACCGATATCGAGGTCACCGTGAACCTCGATGGATCAGGCGTAGCCAATATCGCGACCGGCATCGGCTTTTTCGACCATATGCTGGATCTCCTCGCCCGCCATGCCCGCATCGACCTCACGGTCAAGGCGGTGGGCGACCTGCACATTGATCATCACCATACCACCGAGGACACCGGCATCGCGCTCGGCCAGGCGGTCAGGCAGGCGCTCGGCAACATGGCCGGCATCACCCGCTATGCCGGTGTGCACATGCCCATGGACGAGACGCTGACGCGCGTGGTGATCGACATCTCGGGTCGGCCCTTCCTGGTGTTCAAGGCCGCCTTCCCCCGCGACAAGATCGGCGAGTTCGACACCGAGCTGGTGCGCGAGTGGTTCCAGGCCTTCGCCATCAACGCCGGCGTGACTCTCCACGTCGAGACCCTATATGGCGATAACAGCCACCATATCGCCGAATCCTGCTTCAACGGTCTGGCGCGGGCGCTGCGGACGGCGGTCGCGATCGATCCGAAGGCGGCGGGCGAGATCCCCTCCACCAAGGGCTCGCTCGGCGGCTGACCTTTCCGTCTTGCGGCGAACGCCGCGTGGCATCACCGAACTCGAGAACGGGGCATCACCATGCCTGTCTACACAGTTCATGCTCCCTCCCAAGGCGGAGCCGATCTGCGCGCGACCGACCGGTTCGTGTTCGTACGTGACGGTTTTCATTTCTGGGCGATGATCTTCGGCCCGGTCTGGCTGCTGTGGAACCGGCTCTGGCTGGCGCTGATCGGCTGGGTGCTTTTCACGGCCGCGTTCAGCGCAGGGCTGTCCAGCCTCGGTATCGGACGCGGCTCGATCGTCTATGCCAATCTCGTCGTCGCGCTGCTGATGGGTTTCGAGGCCTCGAGCCTGCGCCGCTGGACCTTGTCTCGCGGCAAGTGGCGGCAGCTCGATGTCGTGATTGCCGACAACGCCGACACGGCCGAGCACCGCTTCTTCGAGCGCTGGAGCCAGAAGCAGCAAGGCATCGTGAACGATCAATGGGCGGTCGATCGCGGCGGCCCGCCGCCGACCCGCAGCGTGCCGGGTCAGCAATTCTCGAGCCCGCCGCCCATCCCGGCCGGCGGCATCATCGGGTTGTTTCCAGAACCGGGAGGATCAAGATGAGCGTCGCCATCATCGATTACGGTTCCGGCAATCTGCATTCCGCCGCGAAGGCCTTCGAACGCGCCGCGCGCAGTCTGGACAATCCGCAAAAGGTCTTCGTCACCAGCGATCCCGATCAGGCCTACGAAGCCGACCGTCTGGTGCTGCCGGGCGTCGGCGCCTTCGCCGATTGCCGGCGCGGGCTAGACGCGGTCAACGGCATGGTCGAGGCGATCACCGAAGCGGTGCGGGTCAAGGCGCGCCCCTTCTTCGGCATCTGCGTCGGCATGCAGCTGATGGCGAGCCGCGGCAAGGAGCACGTCGTCACCGAAGGGTTGAACTGGATCGGCGGCGACGTCGAGAAGATCAAGCCGCGCGACGAGAGCCTCAAAATCCCGCACATGGGCTGGAATACGCTGGACCTGCTGCAGGAGCATCCGGTGGTGAACAAGCTGCCGCTCGGGCCCAAGGGCCAGCACGCCTATTTCGTGCACTCCTACCATCTCAATGCCGCCAACGAGGCGGACGTGCTCGCGCGCGCCGATTACGGCGGGCCCGTCACGGCGATCGTCGGCAGGGACACCGCCATCGGCACGCAATTCCACCCCGAGAAAAGCCAGCGCTTCGGCCTGGCCCTGATCTCGAACTTTCTGCGATGGAAACCGTGATTCTCTTTCCCGCGATCGACCTCAAGAACGGCCAGTGCGTGCGCCTCGAGCAAGGCGACATGGCGCGCGCGACCGTGTTCAATCTCGATCCCGCCGCGCAGGCGCAGAGCTTCGTCGCGCAGGGATTTGAGTATCTCCATGTCGTCGACCTCGACGGTGCCTTTGCCGGCAAGCCGGTGAATGCCGGGGCGGTCGAGGCCATGCTGAAGACGATCAGGATCCCGGTGCAGCTCGGCGGCGGCATTCGCGATCTCGCGACGGTCGAAGCCTGGCTCGACAAGGGCATCACCCGCGTCATCATCGGCACGGCGGCGGTGCGCGATCCGGAGCTGGTGAAG
>JAEYTQ010000661.1 GCA_023433965.1 Pseudomonadota bacterium
TTGCTGTTGGGCAGGAACGGGGGTCCATTCTGATCTAGCGGCGACCGGTGAACGGACTCCAAACGGCATCGTCGCAATTGGGCTGATCCTCGCGTTCGGGTGACGCCGTCGTGAAGGCCGTGACAGCGAATTCAGGTAGGCCCAGCATGGTTCCCGCACCACATGTCGGTCCGAGTGGACGTTTTGGAGCCAATGTGATGCGGTTTATCCCAATTGTGATCCTGTTGATGTCGGCGAGCGCGGCAGCCGCGGCAGCGCCGGCCCACCACTCCCATGCCCGCCACCGTCACCCTCACCCCGTCGTCGTCCGACCGGCCGCGAACGCACCGGTGCCACCCGGCTGGTACAAATTTCCCGGGTGGCCGCCGATCCCGCCGTCGGAGAACAGGAATCTCGATCCTTCCAATTTCGGCGGCGGTTGATCGAAGCTACACGGCGCTTCGCGCGAGGTAGTCGCGCGCGAAGGCGAGATACCAGTCGAGGCAGGCGGGGTTGGCCATCGCTTCCTTGTTGATGACCTTTTCGACGGGATGGCCGAGCAGGAGCTTCTTGATCGGCAGCTCCTGCTTCTTGCCCGACAGCGTGCGCGGGATCTCGGCGACGGCAAAGATCTCGTTCGGCAGGAAGCGGCGCGACAAGCCGGCCTCGATCGCCCCGTTGATCCTGGCCTGCATCGCGGCGTCGAGGGCCAGGCCCTCGCGCAGCACCACGAACAACGGCATGTAGCTGTCGCGACCGAGATATTCGAGGTCGACGACGAGGGAATCGAGCACCTCCGGCAGCGCCTCGATCGCGGAGTAGAGCTCGCTGGTGCCCATGCGCAGGCCGTGCCGGTTGATGGTGGCATCGCTGCGGCCGTAGATGATGCAGGAGCCGTCCGGATTGATCTTGAGCCAGTCGCCGTGCCGCCACACCGGCCCGCGGCCGCTGCCGTCGAAATTATCCGGATAGGTCTCGAAATAGCTGGCGCGATAGCGCGCGCCATCCTTGTCGTTCCAGAAGTAGAGCGGCATCGACGGCATCGGCTCGGTGCAGACGAGCTCGCCCACTTCGCCCGTGACCGCGCGGCCCTGCTCGTCGAAGGCTTCCACGGCCGCGCCCAGCGAGCGGCACTGCATGGCGCCGGGCGTCTGCGGCAATTCGCGGTTGCCGCCGATGAAGGCGCCGGCGAAATCGGTGCCGCCGGAGATGTTCGCCCACCAGATGTCCGCTTGCGCCTTGCTGCCGTTGATCTTCGACAGCGCCGCGAAGCGGTCGTTGAACCAGGCTTGCGTGTCGGCGCTGAGCGGCGAACCGGTCGACCCCAGACAGCGCAGCTGTGACAGATCCCCGGCCGCGGCAAGATCGACCTCGGCCTTGGCGCAGCTGGCGAAGAACGCCGCGCCGGCGCCGAAGAAGGTCGCCTTCGCGCGCGCGACGAAGCGCCACAGTGTGGTCCAGTCCGGCTTTTCCCTGGTGCCGCCGGGGCTGCCATCGAAGATGCAGCAGGTGGTGCCGCTGAGCAGGCCGCCGACCTGGCTGTTCCACATGATCCAGCCAGTCGAAGAGTACCAGTGATAACGCTCGCCGAACGAATTCGGGTGATAGGAGCAGCCGACGTCGTTGTGCAGTCCGAGCAGTACCAGCGCCACGATCACGATGCCGCCATGGCCGTGCACGATCGGCTTGGGCAGCCCGGTGGTGCCGCTGGAATAGACGATCCAGAGCGGATGATCGAACGGCAGCCACATCGGCTCGAATGTGTCGATCGCATCGCCGGTTCGATCCGTGATCTCCGAGAGCAGCAGATCGGGCGCAGTGGCCGTACCGCCCTCACTGTGCAGGATGACATGCTCGACGGTCGGCAGCGATCGCCGCAGCTCGGCGACGACGCCCTTGCGGTCGTGCCGCCGGCCGGCATAGGTGACGGTGTCGCAGGCGATCAGCACCTTCGGCTCGATCTGCTTGAATCGGTCGATGACGGCAGGCGCGGCCATGTCGGGGGCACATGCGCTCCAGATCGCGCCGATACTCACGCTTGCGAGGAACGCGATGATGGTCTCGGTGATGTTCGGCAGATAGGCTGCGACGCGGTCGCCCGGCCCGACGCCTTTGTCCTTGAGATGTAGCGCCAGCGCGGCCGCCTTGCGCCGTAGCTCTGGCCAGCTCGTCTCGGTGATCCTGCCATCCTCGCCGCTGCTGACGATCGCAGGCAGACCGGCGGCTTCGGCAGCTTCGACATGCCGGAACACCTGCCGGGCGTAGTTGACCTGGGCGCCCTGAAACCAGACCGCGCCCGGCATCTTGCGCTCGGCGATCACGGCCGCAATCGGCGTCGGCGATTGCAGATCGTAATAGTCCCAGATGCTGCGCCAGAAGCCGTCGAGATCGCGCACCGACCATTGCCGCATCTCCTCGTAATCAGCGAAGGAGAGACCGCGCTGCTCGGCGAGCCAGTTGCGGTAAAGGGCGATCTGGGGAACGAAGGGGACGGTCATTGGCTATCGGCTTCAGTTGCGGGGAGGGAAATCTAACCGGTGCCGCGGAGCAGCAGAAGCCGTGGTTCACGCAGGCCGCAATGACGGAGGCGGAGGGCCCTTGCCTCTGCCTATTCGCCGACGCCGGCCCAGCGACGCCCGAATACGGGCGGCCGGGCCTTCACTGCCTGCCAGCCGAAGAAATGGTGCTTGCCGGACCAGGTGTGCACTACGCCGCTGCAGATGGTGCACTTGAAGCAGCCGGAATGGGCTTCGCTGTGCTCTTCCCTGGTGGCGGTGTAGTTCATGCTGCAACCGGTGCAGGTGAATTCTTCTATCGTCCAGATGCTGTTGGCCATGGTCCAGAATGCGTTTCGGTGGTCTCGACGCACGATAGTCGGCCCCGCTTTGCGGCGGCGTAAACCGGCGCGGGGAAATCCGGTTAACGGGTGTTAGCCACGCAAGGTCGCTTGCTGTATCCGTCGGCCTATCCAGCGAGGGGCGTCATCGCCCGGCACGCGGGTTGGCCCGATCTGCTCCTCATCCGGTCTGGGCGTATCGCCGGTTCCGGTCGTCTTGACGCCGGATGCGTTGCTGGCAATAACGGCTGGCTCGCAAGCGCCGGAAGTTGCGTTCATGCCGCAAGGAAAGCTGTGCCCGTGAAAAGTCTCCGCCAGCTCCTGACGGGAGAGGACGTCATTCAGCTCGTGATCCGGCTCGGCCTGCTTGCCCTGCTGATCATCTGGACGTTCCTGATCATCCGCCCGTTCGTGCCGATCCTGGCCTGGAGCGGCGTGCTCGCGGTCGCGTTCTATCCGGCGTTCAGCTGGGTTGCGAAGATACTGGGCGGTCGGCCCAAGACCGCGGCAGCGATCCTGACCCTGATCACGCTGGGCATCGTCATCGGCCCGGCGACCTGGCTCGGCATCAGCGCGGTGGATGGCGTGCGCGAGCTGGCGCACCAGCTCGGCACCGGCGATCTGGCGCTGCAATCGGCTCCGGAGCAGCTCAATTCCTGGCCACTGATCGGGCCTTGGCTCTACGAGCTCTGGGAGCAGGCCTACAAAAACATTCGGGCGGTGGTGCGCGAGCTGGCGCCGTATCTCCAGCCGCTGGCAGGCCCGCTGCTCTCGCTCGCGGGCGACGCCGGCCTTGGCACGCTCCAGTTTCTCGTCTCCGTGTTCGTGGCCGGCTTCCTGTTTCCGCATGGGCCGCGCCTCGTCGCGGCCGGCCGCAGCTTCCTGTTCCGCATCGTGCCGGAGCAGAGCGAGCATTTCCTCTCGCTTGCGGGGGCCACCATCCGCGCCGTGGCACAGGGCGTGATCGGCGTCGCCATCGTGCAGGCACTGCTCGCGGGCATCGGCTTCAAGCTCGCTTCGGTGCCGAGCGCGGGCCTTCTCGCCTTCATCGTGCTGCTGCTCTCGATCGTGCAGATCGGCGCCTTTCTCGTGTTGCTGCCTGTCATCATCTGGATCTGGACCGCCAAGGACGTCACCACGGCGCTGCTGCTCACCGTGTTTCTCGTCATCGTCGGTTTCATCGACACCATGCTGAAGCCGCTGGTCATGGGACGCGGCCTGACCACGCCGACCATCGTGATCTTCGTCGGCGTGATCGGCGGCACGCTGGCTCACGGCATCGTCGGCCTGTTCATCGGCCCGATCATCCTTTCGGTGGCCTGGGAATTGATGATGGCCTGGATCAGGACCGAGGACCGCGCGGAGGCGAGCAAGGGCTGAGCCGGCACCTTGAACCGCACGATCGAACCGCCCGAGGCGCGACCATCCGCCGCCTGTGAGCAAGGCGTGCCGCGAACTTGTCTGTTCCACTAGACAAGTTACCATCAGGTCGATTCTATTTTCGACGGGAGCGATGGCGAAGTCTTCCAAGCTGGTTGCCGCCAGACGCGGCAAGGTCTTGTTGGTCAGACGTCGGTCAGACGGTCTCTGGATGTTTCCGGGCGGCCGCAAGCGTGCGCGCGAGTCGGACAAGGACTGCCTGCGGCGGGAGATCAAGGAGGAGCTGCCCAAGCTGAAGCTCGGCAGGATCAGCCTCTGGAAGGAAGTGAAGGGGCGAAACAAGAGTTCCGGTCGCAAGATGAGCGATGCGATCTTCATTACCAAGACCGCCAAGGGCAGGCTCGCGATCGGCGACAAGAAGGAGATCGACCGCGCCGCCTGGCACAAGCCGCGCGGCCTGCGCCTGACGCCGACCTCGCGCTACATCCGCGACCGCCTGTTTCCGAGGAAGCGGCGGCCGAGCTGAGCTAGTCTTCTCGCCCCACAGGTCGCGTCCGTCCGGCGAATCGCCTCGACTGCGCCACCTCCGGTTCCGGTGCAGCGAGCTTGGCGGCCTCGAGCTCCCGCATCTCCTTGCGGACCTGGCGTGCGCTGCGCATCGCGCGTTTGACGAAGGGGTGCGGGGAGTCCTCGGCGAAGAACAGCACCACCTCGCAACTCGGACACTGCCTGGAATACCCGTCCTGCAACCGCCCGGCGCGATCCCGGAACACGTTCTTGCACCGCGTGCACTGAACCTGAACTGAACTCATCGCGGACAACAATGACCTTGAAAATGGATCGTCACCTGATCCCAAAGGTCTGAAGAAAGCCTGAATGCCGTATCGGCCGGAGACTGGCAGACGTCCCGCAGCCAAGCGCGATCGGCCGTCGCGGTCGGCGGCGAGGAGGGGGCGAACGGTCAGCCGCTATTGCTTGGCCGCCATCATCTCGAGACAATGGTTGAGAAAGGCGGTGCGATCCCTGGGCAGCACCTTCTCCAGATCTGCCTTCAGCGCGCATTCCCGCCGGCGCAGCTGCTCGGCGCGGCGCTTCTCGGCGGCCTCGCGGTATTCGGGCGCAACCTTGCTCGGATCGACCAGCGTCTGAGCGTGGGCAGGCATCGTCGCAAGCAGCGCGACGGCGCCAATGAAAATGGATGATCTCAAAATCAGCCTCCGTTAAAGCGGGCATCCTAGCGCGCGGCGGCTGCGCGCTCAAATTTGAGAAGCGGTACCGCGTTCCAGCGGTTGGAGTGCGCCGTGGTCCTCCGACGCTGAGATCGTATGCTTTCGTGAGGTGTGTGAACCAGTTCACACCCGCGCGGCGAAATCGCTGCTATGAAGACGTCATTGCTTGACCAATTCATTTAGACCGAAACGCCCCAGCGTGGCTCCAAGCGCTGGGGCTTTTTCGTGGCTCCAAGCGCGCCGAGTGTTTATGATCGCGCCAAGCGTCGCTTCGATAGACGCAGATCCCGCTGCGCCAGTTCCAATCCGCAAGCTCGACCAAACAGCCCTTGTGGCGGGATCGCGGCGCCACGGTGAACGTTGCCACCAGGCGTGCGTTCACGGGGCAAATCCCATATGCATGGCGCGAGTCGCCGAATCGGAACGAGGGCGGCGCGCGTTCAGTTGACGACGGTTTACGACCAGAAACGGATTCACGTGAGGCAGACCAAAAAGGCGCGGGTGGCCAAGGCGCTTTCGGCCAAGACGCTTTCGAACAAGATGCCGCCGAAGAAGGCGTTGCCGAACAAGGCCTCGCCCAAGAAGAGGAGCAAGGGGGCACAGCGCGCCACGGTCTCGTCATCGTCGCCACTCGGGGTGCTCGCCCTCCATCTGCTGGCGCAATGGAAGCAGTCCGGACGCAGCGGCATCGTCTTTCTCGCCGAGAGCGAGAACAGGGCGGAGCGGCTCGGCAGTGTCATTCACGCGCTCGACCCCTCCTGCGAGGTGCTGGTGTTTCCGCGATTGAACACCTTGCCGTTCGATCAGCTGGAGCCGTCGCACGAGCTCGCGGGGCGCAGAGCCTCCGTGCTGAGGCGCCTCGCAAAATCCAAGAAGCCCGTGTTTCTGGTGTCGACGGCGGAAGCGGTGATGGAGCGGCTGCCGCCGCCGGCGAGCCTGGCGCGCCTGAGCCTGAGCTTGAAAGTGGGCGGCACGTTCTCCGAGGAGGAGCTCGAGGCGCGCCTGCAATCCCTCGGATATGATCTCGACGACGAGCCGGACTATCCGGGCGGCGCGCTGTTCCACGGCCAGACCTTTGAGATCTTTCCCGCAGGTGCGCTGGGGCCGTTCCGCATCGAGCATTCGGATCGCGCGATCGAGCGGATCGTGGCGTTCGACCCGAACGAGCACAGGATCATCTTCGAGACCAAGGAGCTGCTCGTTGATCCCATGTCGGAGCGGCTCGGCCTCGCCGGCAAAGGCAGCAAGCGCGCAAGCTTGTTCGACTATTGCGGCAGCGCCAAATGGATAGCCGATGCAGCCGTTCCATCGCACGCCGACGGATGGCTCGATACGATCGAGGAGGCTGCGCCTCGCAGCGAGCGGGAGCGTGAGTATCTCGGCCGGAGTGACTGGAAACGCCTCTCCAAGGGCATGAAGGTGCTGCCGCGGACGGCCTCGTTCCGGGCCGTCCCGGAGTTTTCCAAGTTGACGTCCTCCCGGAAGGCGCTGCGCGGCTTTGTCGAGGAGACGCGCCGGGCCGGATCGCGGCTGATCCTGGTTGCCGCGCACGAGGACGATCTGCGCGTGATGGAGCGGATGAGCGGCGTCAAGGCGGAGCGCTGCGACGATTGGCAGGAGGTTGCGCGCGGGCGTAGCGAGGCGGCGCTGCTGGCCGATCTCGATGCCGGCTTCGTGGTGCCGGGGAAGAAGCCTCTGGTGGTGGTGACGGCGTCCGACGTGCTCGGCAGCCGCGCCCATCATCCGCAACCGATGGCACGGGCCTGGAGCGCGGCCTTCGACCATGCCGACGTGCCCGAGCAGGGCACGGTTGTCGTCCATCTCCAGCGCGGCCTCGCCGTGCTCGACGGCTTGCAGACGGTCAACACCGGCGGCGGCGCCATGCGCGAGATGATCCGGCTGAAATTCGCCGGCGACAATGCGGTTCTGGTGCCGCCGACCGATCTCGCCCTGATGTGGCCTTACGCCTCCGAACTCGGCAAGCTGGCGCTGGACAAGGCGGACGGCAGCACATGGTGGGCACGGCGGAGCGAGGCCGAGCGCGAGATCCAGGCCGCCGGCAGGATGCTCGCCAAGCACATCAGCCAGCGCCGGCGGCGGCGCGGCGAAAAGCTGGTGCCGCCGGGATCGGCCTACGAGAAGTTCGTCGCGCGATTTCCCTATTTCACCACCAGCGATCAAGCCAAGGCGATCGACGATGTGCTGGACGATCTCGCCTCCGGGCATCCCATGGACCGGGTGATCTGCGGCGACGTCGGCTTCGGCAAGACCGAGGTCGCGCTGCGGGCGGCGGCTGCGGTGGTGCTGTCCGGCAAGCAGGTGGCGGTGGCTGTGCCGACGACGGTGCTGGCTCGCCAGCACGTCGCGACGTTCCAGAAGCGCTTCGCGCCGTTCGGGATCGAGGTGGGTAATCTGTCGCGCGCGACCTCGGGCGCGAAGCTGCGGGAAACCCGGGAAGGACTGCGCAGCGGCCGGATCAAGGTCGTGATCGGCACGCAGGCGCTCACGGGCAAGGACGTGAGGTTCGACGATCTCGGTCTCGTCATCATCGACGAGGAGCAGCATTTCGGCGCGGCCGAGAAGGCGAAGCTCGCAGGTCTCGCCAAGAATGTGCACGTGCTGATGATGAGCGCGACGCCGATCCCGCGCACGCTCGCCGCCGGCCTTGCCGGCTTCCGCGATCTCAGCGTGATCGCCTCGCCCCCGGTGCACCGGCTTCCGGTGGCGACCCGGATCGCGCCGCTGTCGGATGCCGCCATCGCCTCGGCGCTGCTGCGCGAGCAGCGTCGCCACGGGCAGAGTTTCCTGATCTGCCCGCGCATCCAGGACCTCGATCCGATGCTGGCGCGGGTGCGGGCGGTGGCGCCCGACCTGCGTATCGTCTGTCTGCACGGTAAGCTGCCGGCCGACGCGATCGACGACCGCATGATGAGCTTCGTGGAAGGTGGTGCCGACGTCCTGCTCGCGACCAACATCGTCGAGAGCGGCCTCGACATTCCCCGCGCCAACACCATCGTGGTGTGCTGGCCGGAAAAGTTCGGCCTCGCCCAGCTGCATCAGCTGCGCGGACGCGTCGGGCGCAGCGGCATCCGCGCTTTCGCCCATCTCTTGACCGAGACGGAGTCCGGCCAGTCCGAAAAGCGGCTTGCCGTGCTCGAGGAGTTCAGCCGGCCGGGCGCAGGCTTTGCCATCAGCGAGCGCGATCTCGACCTCAGAGGCGCCGGCGATCTGTTCTCGGAACAGCAATCCGGCCACGTCCAGGTGTTCGGGCCCGTGCTGTACAGCCACCTCCTGAAGATGGCTTCGGAGAAGGCCGGGCAGCAGGCTGCGCTGTGGGTACCCGACCTCAACCTGCCGGTCGGGGACATGCTGCCCGAGAGCTATGTGCAGTCCGAGCCGGTGCGGCTCGAGCTCTACGCCCGCGCCGCACGGTGCAATGACGAAGACGATCTCGATGACCTCGAGGAGGAGACCGCGCGACGCTTCGGGCCCTTGCCCAAGGCCGCGCGTGACTTCTTCGCCGCGGCAAAGCTCAGGATCGAATGCAAGCGCAGAGGCATCATCCGCCTCGATGTCGGTCCGGAAGCCGCGGCTGCAACGTTCCTGCCGGGACGCCTGCGCAAGTCACGCGGCAAGTCGTTGCAGCGCGATGGCGACCGCGTCGTCCATCACAGCCCGATGCGCGATGCGCCGTTCGAGCGGGTGGAGGAGCTGCTCGAGCTGCTCGACGAAGGGTAGGGCGCGGCTTCAGTCGGTGTGGTGCGCTGGGGAACCCGAGCTATCCGGAAGAATCCGGAGCCTCTCGCAATTGCGCGGATCTTGAAGCGACTTGGTAACGCCTGCTGCGTAGCTTGCCGTTCGATCAACGGAAGCGAACGATGCAGTCCTACATCCCAAAGCGCGCGGACCTGTCCGTGGTGTCCCTGCTGCTGGCAACTCTGACCTCTGCGGCGGCTGCACAGGAGAGCCCGCCGGACTACGCGCGA
>JAEYTQ010000720.1 GCA_023433965.1 Pseudomonadota bacterium
CTGGCGAAGGCCGTGAACTACGATTCCGCCGGCACCGTCGAGTTCGTCGCGGGGCAGGACAAGAGCTTCTACTTCCTGGAGATGAACACGCGCCTTCAGGTCGAGCATCCCGTCACCGAGCTCGTCACCGGCATCGATCTCGTCGAGCAGATGATCCGCGTCGCGAGCGGCGAGAAGCTCGCTATCGCGCAGAGGGACGTCACGCTGACCGGCTGGGCGGTGGAATCGCGCCTCTATGCCGAAGACCCGTTCCGCAACTTCCTGCCCTCGATCGGGCGCCTCGTGAAATATCGCCCGCCGGCGGAAGCCAGCCACGACGGCATCACGATCCGCAACGACACCGGCGTGCAGGAGGGCGGCGAGATCTCGATCCATTACGATCCGATGATCGCCAAGCTGGTCACGCATGCACCCTCGCGAGCCGCGGCAATCGAGGCGCAGGCGACCGCGCTGGATTCGTTCTACGTTGACGGCATCAGGCACAATATCCCGTTCCTGTCGGCGCTGATGCATCATCCGCGCTGGCGCGAGGGACGGCTGTCGACCGGCTTCATCGCCGAGGAATTCCCCAAGGGTTTTGCGGTGCGCGTGCCCGAAGGCGAGATCGCACGCCGCATCGCCGCGGTCGGCGCCGCGATCGATCACGTGCTCGGCGAGCGCAAGCGGCAGATCTCCGGCCAAATGGGTGGCCGGGTCGTGCAGCGCGAGCGCCGCCGCGCGGTTTGGCTCGACCGCCAGGAGATACTGCTCGAAGTGGCGCGCGAGGGAGAGGCCATCGCGATCCGCTTCATCGATGCCGGGGGCAAGGCCGGCAATGCGCATCTGTTGCAGTCGCCGTGGAAGCCGGGCGATCCGGTCTGGCAGGGCTCCATCGACGGCCATCTCGTCGCGGTGCAGACGCGCCCGATTGCGAACGGCATTCGTCTCGCGCATCAGGGCGTCGAGGTGCCGGTCTATGTCTGGACCGAGGCGGAAGCAGCGTCCGCGCGGCTGATGCCGGTCACGACGGCCTCCGACAGCGGCAAGAAGCTGCTCTGCCCAATGCCCGGCCTCGTGGTCTCGATCGCTGTGACGGAGGGGCAGGAGGTCAAGGCCGGCGAGACGCTCGCGGTCGTCGAAGCCATGAAGATGCAGAACGTGCTGCGCGCCGAGCAGGATGGTACGGTGAAGAAGATCCACGCCAGCGCCGGTGCGACGCTCGCGGTGGACGCGCTGATTTTGGAGTTTGCGTAGAGCGCTCCAGAGCACGACAGTCGACCCTCACCCTGCGGAGCCGCGCTTGCGCGGCATCTCGAAGGGCGAGGCCACAGCCGGGCCTGCATCCTTCGAGACGCGCGCAAGAGCGCGCTCCTCGAGATGAGGAATAGAGAAGAGGCAACCATGGCCTTTCGGTCCCGCCGCGAGAAACTTCGCTCCATCCTGTCGGGCGACATTTGCGTCCATCCCGGCTCGGTCTATGACGCGATCTCGATCCGCATTGCCGAGGATCTCGGTTTTCCGCTCGGCATGTTCGGCGGATCGGTCGCTTCGCTGGCCGTGCTCGGCGACCCCGATGTCACCCTGATCACCCTCACCGAGCTTGCCGAGCAGATGCGGCGGATGTCCCGCGCTTCGGCGCTTCCCGTTTTGGTCGATGCCGATCACGGCTATGGCAATGCGCTGAACGTGCGCCGCACGGTGCAGGAGCTGGAGACGGCGGGCGCCGCCGGGCTCACCATCGAGGACACGCTGCTGCCGGCTGCGTTCGGCGAGACGAAGGCGCAGCTGATCTCGCTCGAGGAAGGAATCGGCAAGATGAAGGCGGCGCTCGACGGCCGCAGCGATCCCTCTCTGGTTGTCATGGGCCGCACGGGGGCAGCCGCGATCACCTCGATCGAGGATGCGGTTCGCCGCGCCCGGGCTTACGAGGCGGCCGGGATCGATGCGCTGTTCTTCACCGGTATCAAGTCGCGCGCCGAGCTCGAGGCCATCGCGTCCGCCACGCGCCTGCCGATCGTGCTCGGCGGCGCGCCGGCGGAGTTGAGCGCGCTCGATGACCTCGCGGGGCAGCGCGTCCGCATCGCGCTCCAGGGGCATGCACCGATCGCCGCCGCGATGCAGGCGGTTTACGAGACGCAAAAGGCGCTGCGTGAAGGCGTCGCGCCGAAAGGCCTCCGTGGGCTCGCGTCCTCCGAGCTGACGGCCCGCGTCACGCGTGAGGCCGACGTCAGGGCGCGCAGCGCCGACGTCCTTGGGCTGAAGAGATGAGCCGGGCGATCCTCCAGGTCGCGATCCGCGGGCGCGTGCAGGGCGTCGGCTATCGAGCCTGGGTCGAGTACCAGGCGACGACGAGCGGCCTCGAAGGCTGGGTCCGCAACCGCCGCGACGGCAGTGTGGAAGCGCTGTTCGCGGGCACGCCGCAACACGTCGCGGACATGGTCGCGCTCTGCCGCCACGGCCCGCCGTCCTCGCGCGTCGACAGTGTCACGAGCGAGACGGCAAGTGTGGACGATCTGAATCTGCGCCGGGGAGGGGAATCGTTTTCGGTGCTGCCGACGGTGTAGGTCCGGTCACCTCGGCAATTTTGCGATGGCCTCGCTCAGCTCGTGGATCTCGTAGGGCTTGCGCAGGATCGGGAAATCGCCGCGGACGCCGGCGGCGACCTCGCTGTAACCGGTCGCAAGCAGGATCGGCAGGCCGGGGTGGATCTGGCGGAGGTGACGGGCGAGACTAAGGCCGTCCATCTTGCCGGGCATGACGATGTCGGAGAATACGAAATCGACTCCATTGCTCTCGAGCTCGCGCAGCGCCGCTTCGGCATCGGCGACCCGGCGTACCTGATAGCCGAGCTGCTCCAGAAGGCCGGTGCTGACCAGCGCAACGTCGGGATTGTCCTCGACAAGCAGCACCGTGCCGCTGCCGCGGAGCGGCGCCCCCGGCGTCTCTCGCGACGGCGCATCAGTGCCGCGCGGCAGGAGAATGGTGAAGGTCGTGCCCCTTCCGAGCTCGCTTGCGACTTTCACGGTCCCCCCGGCCTGGTGGGCGAAGCCGTGTACCTGCGACAGGCCGAGACCCGTGCCCTTTCCGATCGGCTTGGTCGTGAAGAACGGCTCGAAGATCTTGTCGAGAACGTCGGAGGGAATTCCGAGCCCGGTATCACTGACCTCGATTGCGACGAAATCGCCGGCAAGCGGCGCCTCGTTCAGCTCGACATTACGCGCCCGGATCGTCACCGTGCCGCCGTCCGGCATCGCGTCGCGGGCATTGATGACGAGGTTGAGCAGCGCGGTCTCGAGCTCGGAGACGTCGGTGTTGATAGGCGAGGTGTCGGAGTGAATGTCGAAGGCGAGGCGCACGGAGCTGCCGACGCCGGCCTCGAGCACCTCGCGGATCGCGGCGACGCGTTCGGCGAAATCGATCGCCTGCGGGTTGACGCTCTGCCGCCGCGCGAAGGTGAGGAGCTGGTTGGTCAGCGCGGCACCGCGTCTGGTCGCGGTCTC
Source organism: Pseudomonadota bacterium (assembly GCA_023433965.1). GTDB lineage: Bacteria > Pseudomonadota > Alphaproteobacteria > Rhizobiales > Xanthobacteraceae > Bradyrhizobium. Next base: position 3,480 of record JAEYTQ010000720.1, read on the forward strand.
GATCGCCGACATGGCGCGCGCGAGCCTGGGGTCCTCGGCGGTGCCCTTCTTCAGGATGTGAAGGCTGCCACTGATGATCATCAGGAGATTGTTGAAGTCGTGCGCGACCCCGCCGGTGAGCTGTCCGAGTGCATCGAATTTCTGCGACTCGGCGAGCTGCTTGTGCATCGCCTCGAGCTTGAGCTGGGCATTGCGCCGCTCTGTGATGTCGCGCGTGATCTTGGCGAATCCGATCAGTGCGCCGTCCTCGTAGATCGGGTCGATCACGACGCTGGCCCAGAAGAAGGTGCCATCCTTGCGGACGCGCCAGCCTTCCTCCTCGTATCGGCCCTTTTGCCGCGCGATGCCAAGCGCCCGCGCGGGCTTGCCGTTGGCGCGGTCCGTCTCGGTGTAAAAACGGGAAAAATGCTGTCCAAGGATCTCGCCGGGCGAGTAGCCCTTGATGCGTTCGCCGCCGATGTTCCAGCTGGTGATGATGCCGTTGGGGTCCAGCATGTAGAGCGCGTAATCCGCGACTCCCTCAACCAACAGGCGGAAACTGCGTTCGCTCTCGAACAAGTCTCTCTGTTGATTGAGTTTTTCGACCATTCCAGACCCCGCCTCGACCGGGACAAACGCCGCAGGGGTGGATTGGTACCCAGGGAGATGGGAAATTTTTGGGGCAGCCGAGCGGTCTGCAGCGGCCGCTGACGCCCGACGGCGCCGTCAGGCCGCCGCGCTCCGGAACGTCGCCGCAACCGTCCGCAGTGCGGCACGCTTGGCGGGGTCGCTGACCTTCGAATGCAGCATCACTTTCGAGCCGCCGAGCTTCGGCAGCCGATGCGCCGGTCCGATGTCGGTCAGCCCGGGAGGCGCGATCCGCCGCGCCAGAGGCGCGATGGCGAGACCGGCCAGTGCGGCAGCGACCACCGCGGTGACGCCGCCGCCGACGAAGCGTTCTCGCCAGGCGATACCGGCCTTGTCGAGCGCGCGCACCGCGAGGGCGCGGACGCCGCAGGGGGGCGCGAGCGTTGCAAGCGGCAGCGGCTCGCCCTTCGGTACGGTGAAGCGCCGTGACGAGAACCAGCCGAATTCGTCCTCGGTCAGCTTCTCGCCGCCGCGGCGGCTGCCTTCCTGGCGCACGATCACCGCATCCAGCTCGCCCGCATCATAGGCATCCTGCATCGCGCGCGAGAAGCCGATGGTGACGGCGAGGGAGAGGTTCGGCGACATCGCGTAAAGCCGTTCGAGCAGCGGCACCAGCTCTGGCCCGGCGGCGTGATCGGAGATGCCCAGCGTGAGGGAGGGGGCGGCCGAAGCGTCGCCTGACAGCGCGCGATCATGCGCTTCAAGCAGCGCGTGGGCGCGATCGAGGAACGCGGCGCCCTCAGCGGTGAGCCGGACCGCCCGCGGCGAGCGCTCGACGAGGCGCTTTCCCAGCAATGTCTCGAGCCGCTGCAGCTTCAGGCTGACCGCCGCTTGGGTCGTCCCCAGCGCCTCGGCAGCGCGCGTGAAGCTCCGGAGGTCGGCAACCAGAAGGAACGCCTGGACGGTGGTGATGTCGAGTGTGGCGCTCATTACTACTCGTTATCATTGATATGGATATAGATAAGGTATCAAAATGAAGTCGCGAGGTCTAGCTTCTCACCAACGCCGCGCTTGTTGCGCAGCATCTCGAGGAGAACGACCATGCCGCTGATCACCGTGTCCTATGTCTCTTCCCGTCAGTCGCCGTCCCTGAAGGCTGACATCGCCAATGCCGTGTCCGAGCTCACTGCCGAGATTTTGCACAAGGATCCGAAGGTCACCGCCATCATCGTGAAGTCCGTGGATGCCGGCGACTGGTTCGCCGGTGGCACCTCGCTCGCCGAGCAGAAGCTCGCAAGCTACTGGATCGACATCCACGTCACCGAAGGTACCAACACCAAGGACGAGAGGGCGGCCTACCTCGCCGCCATGTTCAAGCGGATGGCCGAGATCCTGGGCCCGCTGCATCCCGAGACCTATCTGCATGTCGACGAGGTCAGGGGCGACGCCTACGGCTTTGGCGGCCTGACCCAGGAGCGGCGCTACATCGCCGGCAAGCTGAAGGTCTCGCTGGAGGTGGCGTGAAGGGGACGCCGCGGGTGACTCAACTCACCCGGCCCGAAGCAGCTCGCCGCCTGGAGCAGAACTTCGGCGTCGTTGAGCCGCAGAGAATGCCCAGCACGTAAGGCAAACAGGAGGCCTAGACCGCAGCTTCCGGCAGCAGCGCGCGGGTCGGCCCGAACAGCTCCTCGAATGCCTGTCGCAGCGCGACATCGACATCGGCCATGGTCACGAGCTGGCCGAGATCGACCAGCGAGGTGACGCCGTAGCGGGGATCGACGACACCGCAAGGCACGATACCGGCGAAATGCGACAGCTCCGGCTCGACATTGATGGCGATGCCGTGGAACGAGACCCAGCGCTTCAGGCGGACGCCGATCGCCGCGATCTTGTCCTCGTGATCCGTTCCCTTGTCGGGCCGTCTGACCCAGACGCCGACCCGGTCCTCGCGCCGCTCGCCGCGGACGTTGAAGGCGGCGAGCGTCTTCAGGATCAATTCCTCGAGGCTGGCGACATAGGCCCGCACGTCCGGGCGGCGGCGCTTGAGGTCGAGCATGATGTAGGCCACCCGCTGACCGGGCCCGTGATAGGTCAGCTGTCCGCCGCGCCCGGTGGCAAAGGTCGGGAATCGGGGATCGAGCAGATCGCTTGCCTTGCCCGAGGTGCCGGATGTGTAAAGCGGGGGGTGCTCGAGCAGCCAGGCCAGCTCGGGGGCCTCGCCCGCCGCGATCGCCGCAACGCGGGCCTCCATGGCGGCCACGGCATCTGGATAGGCCACCGGCGTGTCCGAGATCCGCCACTCGACGGGCTCGCCGTCGGAGGCGGAAAACGACGTCAAATCGAGCTGCTGGCGAGGGTTTTGCGGCGAATTAACCATTGGCTAACCATAACGTGGTGATCATCTCGGGGGCAAACGCCAAGTCCTTTGGCCAAGTCCCAAATCGTTTAGTCCAAGTCCCAGGTTGCAGCGGTCCTGACAGTGCCCACTCTCGACAAAGTCACCGTGGATCTCATGGTCGTCCTCGGGACGACCACGATGCCGATCCATCAAGTATTACGTCTTTCCCGCGGCGCCATCATCGAGCTGGACGCAACCGAGGCCGACGAGGTCAAGGTGCTCGCCAATAATCTGCCGGTCGCCTCCGGCGTCGTGCTGGTCGATCGCAACCGGATCGCGGTCGAGGTCAAGCAGATGCTGCCGCGCGCGGCGGGGACCCGGTAAAGGCCCGATGCCGGCGCAGGAGCCGTAACTTTCCTGCCAAGTCTGTGGAATTCGGGGCCCGGGCAGGCTTGTATCCCCCTGATGGATTTGTTAGATCGGCGCCGCTGATCCGGCAGGCGACCAAGCCTGATGCCGGTATCCCTGAGCGCTCGTGGCGGAACTGGTAGACGCGCTGCCTTGAGGTGGCAGTGAGTAAAATCGTGGGGGTTCGAGTCCCTCCGAGCGCACCACCTTCATTCTATCGCTGTTTTTGGTGAGTCTCGGCGGGTTCGCGCCGCGCATCGGCGATTCGGAACCAAAGCCTTCCCCTTGCATTCGCAACTTGTCGCCGAATGCGCTTGACGGTGGAGGACGATGAGAGACGCCACGTCGGATGTTGCCGAGATCCGCGGCGCCGTTCACCTCTGCATCGACATGCAGAACATCTTCGCTCCGGGCAGCCTTTGGGCGACGCCCTGGATGGAGCGCGTCCTGCCGACGATCGTCTCGGTGGTTTCACTCCATCCGGAGCGAACGATCTTCACGCGCTTCATCACCCCGCAGGATCCGGAGGATCGTCCGGGGCAGTGGCAGAGCTATTTTCGCCGCTGGCACCAGGCGACCCGCCGGCATCTGCCGTCATCGGCGCTAGAACTCGTGCCGGCCTTGGAGCGGTTCGTTCCGCCGGCTGCCGTGATCGACAAGCCGGCTTATTCCGCATTCAGCAATCCCGCCCTTGCGAGCCTCCTGGTCGAGAAGAACGTCGGCACCGTCGTCCTGTCCGGTGCCGAGACCGACGTCTGCGTGCTCTCGACGGTCCTGAGCGCCGTCGATCTCGGCTTCAGGATCGTCATCGTGGAAGACGCGTTGTGCAGCTCGTCCGACGTGGGCCACGATGCGCTCATGACGATGTATCGCACCCGCTTTCACGGCCAGGTCGAGTTGGTGACGGCGGAGGAGCTGGCTCAATTCTGGCGGGAATAGGCTACGACAATCCGGCGTGCAAGCTCCTCTCGCTGCTCGAGGCAGGGTCAAGCGACCGCGACATCGGCCGTCACCGGCCTCGCACGCAGCGGCCGCGCATCGTCCGCGGCGGATCGAAGGCTCAGATAGGTCGGGTCGAAGCCGGCCACCCGGACCAGGCCCGGCCAGTCCGTGATCGTCAAGGTCTTGCCCTGCCATTGCAGCAGATTGCAGCGGCGCAGCTCCTGGATGGTGCGATTGGCATGGACCGGGGAGATGCTGCAGGCCGCGGCAAGATCGGACTGGGTGAAGGGCGAGAACAATCGAAAGTCCCTTGCGAGCCCGACGGCTTGCAGCCGGACGGTGATCTCGCAGAGCAGATGCGCGACCCGGGTCAAGGCGTCCCGGCTGCCGAGATTCACTGTCCAGTTGCGCTGGACGGCATGGTCGGCAAGCAGCATCAGCAGCAGGGCGTTCGACATCGCGGGAGAACGCTCCGCGAGCTCGCGAAAGA
>JAEYTQ010000787.1 GCA_023433965.1 Pseudomonadota bacterium
GTACTGCCCTTCATCACCTCGATTTCGGTCGACGTGTTCAAGACGGTGCCGCCGGTCTTGAAGGAAGCCGCCTATGGCGTCGGCTGCACCACCTGGGAAGTCGTCCGCAGCGTGGTGATCCCCTACACTCGCGTCGGCATCATCGGCGGTGTCATGCTGGCGCTGGGCCGCGCGCTCGGCGAGACGATGGCGGTGACCTTCATCATCGGCAATTCGTTCCGGATCTCCTCGTCGATCTTCGCCCCGGGCACCACGATCTCGGCGGCGATCGCCTCAGAGTTCGCCGAGAGCGACGGCCTGCACCAGTCCGGCCTGATCCTGCTCGGCCTGCTGCTGTTCGTGCTGACGTTCTTCGTGCTCGCGGCGGCGCGGCTGATGCTGATGCGCCTGGAAACCAAGGCCGGAAAGTGAAGCCATGAACCCGATCTATGCACGTCGCCGCCGCTGGGATGTTATTATCCGCGGCCTCTGCATCGCAGCCGCCGCCTTCGGCGTCACCTGGCTCGCGCTGATCCTCGCCACGCTGCTCTACAACGGCCTGGCCGGACTCAACCTCCAGGTCTTCACCGCCGACACGCCGCCGCCCGGATCGACCGAGGGCGGCCTGCGCAACGCCATCGTCGGTTCGCTGATCATGACCGCGATCGGTGTCGGCATCGGCGCGCCGCTCGGCCTGTTCGCCGGCACTTATCTCGCCGAATATGGCCGCAACGACAAGCTGACCTCGGTGATCCGTTTCATCAACGACATTCTCCTGTCGGCGCCCTCGATCATCATCGGCCTGTTCATCTACGGCGCGGTCGTGGTGCCGATGCGAGGCTTCTCGGCGATCGCGGGCGCGCTGGCGCTCGCCGTCATCGTGATCCCGGTCGTGGTGCGTACCACGGAGGACATGCTGCTGCTGGTGCCGAATCCGCTGCGTGAAGCCGCCAGCGCGCTGGGCCTGCCGCGCTCGCTCGTGATCAAGCGCATCGCCTATCGCGCGGCGCGAGCCGGTCTGATCACCGGCGTGCTGCTCGCCACGGCCCGCGTCGCCGGCGAGACGGCGCCGCTGCTGTTCACCGCGCTCTCCAACCAGTTCTTCAGCCTGGGCCTGGACAAGACGATGGCCAACCTGCCGGTGACCATCAACAATTTCGTGCAGAGCCCCTACGCCTACTGGAAGCAGCTCGCCTGGAGCGGTGCGCTGTTGATCACCCTGACCGTGCTTGCCCTTAACATTGGCGCGCGCATCATCGGCGCCGAGAGGACTCCGAAATGAGTGAAATGTCTGTTTCCGTCAGTGCGCCGACCGTTCATCCCGGCTCGCATCCGTTGCCCGAGGCGCCCGCGAAGGTCACGGCGCGCAACCTCAACTTCTACTACGGCGAGCACCATGCGTTGAAGAACATCAACCTGGCGCTCGGCACCAACCGCGTCACGGCCTTCATCGGCCCGTCCGGCTGCGGCAAGTCCACGCTGCTGCGCATCTTCAACCGTATGTACGATCTCTATCCCGGCCAGCGCGCCACTGGCCAATTGTTGCTCGACCAGACCAACATCCTCGACCCGAAGCTCGACCTCAACCTGCTCCGTGCCCGTGTCGGCATGGTGTTCCAGAAGCCGACGCCGTTCCCGATGACGATCTACGAAAACATTGCCTTCGGCATCCGTCTCTACGAGAAGATATCGAAATCCGAGATGGACGGCCGTGTCGAGAAGGCGCTGCGCGGCGGCGCGCTGTGGAACGAGGTCAAGGACAAGCTCAACGCCTCCGGCCTGTCGCTTTCCGGCGGCCAGCAGCAGCGCCTCTGCATCGCCCGCACCGTCGCTGTGCGGCCCGAAGTCATCCTGTTCGACGAGCCCTGCTCGGCGCTCGATCCGATCTCGACCGCCAAGGTCGAGGAGCTGATCCAGGAATTGTCGGAAAACTACACGATCGCGATCGTCACCCACAACATGCAGCAGGCGGCGCGCGTCTCCGACAAGACCGCCTTCATGTATCTCGGCGAACTGATCGAGTTCGACGACACCAGCAAGATCTTCACGTCGCCGACCGACCGGCGCACGCAGGATTACATCACCGGCCGGTTCGGCTGAGGAGACGGAACATGGGTTCTGAACATACCGCGAAGGCCTTCGACACCGACCTCCAGGAGCTTACCCGCCTCGTCGCTGAGATGGGCGGCATCGCCGAACGCATGATCGTCGATTCCGTCGACGCGCTGATCCGCCGCGACGTCCCGCTCGGTCAGCGCGTCGTCGCCACCGACGCCGAACTCGACGCGCTGCAGAAGCGCATCGAGGAGCGCGCGGTGCTCACGATCGCCCGCCGTCAGCCGATGGCGGTGGACCTGCGCGAGATCGTCGGCGCGATGCGCGTCGCGACCGACCTCGAGCGCATCGGCGACCTCGCCAAGAACATGGGCAAGCGCGTCGCGGCGCTGGAGACGGACTTCCATCCGCTGAAGCTGTTCCGCGGCCTGGAGCACATGACCGACCTCGTACAGCAGCAGGTCAAGTCGGTGCTGGACGCCTATGCCGCGCACGATCTGCCGGCGGCGATGGCGGTCTGGAAGGGCGACGAGGAAGTCGACGCGATCTGCACCTCGCTGTTCCGCGAGCTCCTCACCTACATGATGGAGGATCCGCGCAACATCTCGTTCTGCATCCATTTGATGTTCTGCGCCAAGAACATCGAGCGGATCGGCGACCATGCCACCAACATCGCCGAAACCGTATTCTACATGATCGAGGGGCAGGCGATCACCGACAAGCGGCCGAAGGGCGACATGACGACCTTCGCGACGACGATACCGAATACCTGAAGACCTGAGGAGCGACGACCCGATGGGTGCACGCATTATGGTGGTTGAAGACGAGGAAGCTCTCACCGAGCTTCTTCGCTACAACCTCGAAGGCGACGGCTATGACGTCGAGACGGTGATGCGCGGCGACGACGCCGATACCCGCCTCAAGGAGCATATTCCCGATCTGATCGTGCTCGACTGGATGCTGCCGGGCCTGTCGGGCATCGAGCTGTGCCGGCGCCTGCGCACCCGCCCAGAGACCAAGCAGCTGCCGATCATCATGCTCACCGCGCGCGGCGAGGAGAGCGAGCGGGTGCGGGGACTTGCGACCGGCGCCGACGATTACATCGTCAAGCCGTTCTCGGTGCCGGAGTTGCTCGCCCGTGTGAAGGGCCTGCTCAGGCGCGCCAGCCCCGAGCGGCTCGCCACCGTCCTCGCCTATGGCGATATCGAGCTCGACCGCGACAAGCGCCGCGTGGCGCGCTCGGGCCGGCCGATCGACCTCGGCCCGACCGAATATCGCCTCCTGGAGTTCTTCCTGGAGCATCCCGGCCGCGTGTTCTCGCGCGAGCAGCTGCTCGACAGCGTCTGGGGACGCGACATCTACATCGACGAGCGCACCGTCGACGTTCATATCGGGCGCCTGCGCAAGCTGCTCAATCTCGGCCGCGAGCAGGACCCGATCCGCACCGTCCGCGGCGCCGGCTACGCGCTGGACGATCGCTTCGCGAAGGCAGAGCAGACCTGAGTTTTTGGATCCCGGATTAGCGAGCCACGGCAACAATCTCGGTCGTCATCCCGGGGAGCGCGCAGCGCGAGCCCGGGATCCATAACCGTAGGACGTGGTTTGGCGGGGACTCGCAGTAGTCATCTCGCGCAATTACCCCGCCCTTGGGGGTTTGGATCCCCGTGCGCAATCGCGCATCAGGCGAGGATGACACCGAACAATTGGAGCCGTCGTCGCGTAACGGCTGCCATCGGCTAGATCGACAAACTCACCGCGTGCCCGGCTTCGGGGCTGCGCGGCGCCGATCCGCTGCGGGCTGATAGGCCACGCGCGAATGCTGGGCGCAGTAGGGCAGGCCGGACAGCGCCTTGCCGCCGCAGAAGAAGAAATCCGGGCTCGAGGGATCGCCGACCGGCCAGTGGCAGGTCGCCTCGTTCAATTCCAGCAGCGACAGCCGCTGGCTCATCGGCACCACGTTGTCGTAGGTGACGGGCTCTGCCTCCACCTCGACCTCGAAGGCCTGCGCCAGCGCGGTGTTGCCGCGCGCGACGGGCCGGGTCACCCGCATCATGTGCTGCGCGGGCCGCGCCTTGCGCGGCCGCGGCGCCGCCGATGAAGGGCTCTTGGCGCGGCCGGACAGGCCGAGCCGGTGCACTTTGCCGATCACGGCATTGCGGGTCACATTGCCGAGCTCGGCCGCGATCTGGCTGGCCGAAAGTCCGGCCTCCCAGAGCTTTTTCAGCTGCTCGACGCGATCATCGGACCAGGTCAAAACCGTCATTGCACCCTTTCCCTCGCTGCGCGCCTGCCATCCTGGGGCCCTCGCAGCGAATGCCTAAGCCGTGAAAAACCCGTGCCGCCAGAATCCCTTAAGGCTCGCCGGGCGCGCTCAAGACGCCCGAACGTTTACGCCGGTACATTAGGACTCTTGGGATCAGAACTGCTGCACGAGATGTCGTATCTGACAGTTCAAACGCTACAATATGGCGTGACTCTCGCGCAAGAGTCCGCCGACTCGCTTCCACATGTTCCGTGGTGAAAACCCCGCAAAATCGGCACCGCAAGACTACGGAATCAGCGTTTCGCGAGGCTTTCCGGGCGGCATTGACACCCGTCTTGCCAAGCATAAGATAGTGCAACGTGCCGCCCTTAAAAGGCGGCACGTTGCGTTTTCCGGGGCCGGTCAGTGGTGCGTTGCGCAATGCGCGCGTCATACCGTCCGCAACATTCAAGTGGCCGTCATGACTAACAGCGCAGCGCCGCATTTGCTCCCCGTCTTCGCCAGGGCCGACCTCGGTTTCGAGCGTGGCGAAGGCTGCTGGCTGATCGCGACCAACGGGGATCGCTATCTCGATTTCACCTCGGGCGTGGCGGTGAATGCGCTCGGCCACGTGCATCCAGCGCTGGTCAAGGCCCTGCAGGAGCAGGCGACGAAGCTCTGGCACATGTCGAACCTGTTCCAGAGCCCGGATGGCGAGAAGCTCGCGGCGCGCCTGTGCAAGGAAAGTTTTGCGGACTTCGTGTTCTTCTGCAATTCCGGCGCCGAGGCGCTGGAAGGCGTGATCAAGCTGGTGCGCCACCATCACTTCTCCAAGGGGCATCCGGAGCGCTATCGCCTCGTCACCTTCGAGGGCGCCTTCCACGGCCGCACGCTCGCGACGCTCGCTGCGACCGGATCTGCCAAATATCTCGAAGGCTTCGGCCCGCCGATGGACGGGTTCGACCAGGTGCCGCATGGCGATCTGGACGCTGTGAAGAAGGCGATTGGCCCGCACACCGGCGGCATTCTCATCGAGCCGATCCAGGGCGAGGGCGGCGTTCGTGCCGCGCCTGCCGGCTTCCTGAAGGCGCTGCGCGAGCTCTGCAACGAGCGCGGCCTGTTGCTCGCCTTCGACGAGGTGCAGACCGGCATGGGCCGCACTGGCGATCTGTTTGCTTACAGGCGTACCGGCGTCACACCCGACGTGATGTCGCTGGCCAAGGCGCTCGGCGGCGGCTTCCCGATCGGCGCGGTGCTGGCGACCGCGGAGGCGGCCGCCGGCATGGGGCCCGGCTCGCACGGCTCGACCTTCGGCGGCAATCCGCTCGCGATCGCCGCGGCCAACGCCGTGCTCGACGTCATGCTCGAGCCCGGCTTCTTCGACCAGGTCCAGAAGATGTCGCTGCTGCTGAAACAGAAGCTCGCCTCCGTGATCGACCGTCACCCTGATGTCGTCAGCGAGGTGCGCGGCGAGGGGCTCCTGGTCGGCATCAAGGCCGTGGTGCCCTCCGCCGACCTGGTTGCGGCGCTGCGCGCCGAAAAGCTGCTCACCGTCGGGGCCGGCGACAACGTCGTTCGCTTCCTGCCGCCCCTGATCGTCACCGCAATGGAGATCGAGGACAGCGTCGGGCGGCTCGAACGCGCCTGCATGGCACTCTCGTCCAGCCAGACCAAGCGGGCGGCAAGCTGATGAGCAAGACGCCCAACAAGACCCCGAAGCACTTCCTCGACATCAACGAGCTGCCGCTGTCGGAGCTCAAGCGCATGCTCGCGGCGTCCTCCGCGATGAAGGCGAAGCAGAAGGCGCAGCAGCCGGTCAGGCCGCTCGAAGGCAAGACGCTGGCGATGATCTTCGAGCGTCCCTCGACGCG
>JAEYTQ010000793.1 GCA_023433965.1 Pseudomonadota bacterium
TGTCCTGATCTGCTCGTGCGAAGACACGATGTCCCTCGACGTGGCTGCGATCCGGCGCGGATGCCCGAACAGCGAGGTCAAGAGCTTTCGCCACCTCTGCGGGGCCGAGCTCGATCATTTCCGCAAGATCGCCGCGACGGACGGCGCGTTGACGGTCGCCTGCACGCAGCAGGCCGCCCAGTTTTCGGACGAGGCCGGCGAACGGCTCGATGCGATCAGCTTCGTCAATATCCGCGAAACGGCCGGCTGGGCGCGCGAGGGCGCGCGCACCGGGGCAAAAATGGCGGCGCTGCTCGCATCCGCCTCCATCCCGGCGCCGGAGTATCCGCTCGTCACCTTGTCGAGCGAGGGCGTGATCCTGATCTACGGACGCGATGACGCCGCGATCGAGGCCGGTCGCCTGCTTGCCGACCACCTCGACGTCACGGTGATGCTGAAGCAGCTCGACGACATGGTGCCGCCAGCGACGGTTTTTCCGATCGTGAAGGGCACCATCCGATCCGCGAAGGGACATTTCGGCGCGTTCGAGCTTGCCATCGACGACTATGCGCGTCCCCGCCCGTCCTCGCGCGATCGTTTCGTGCTGGACGGGCCGCGAAGCGGCGTCACCTCGCGCTGCGATATCGTGCTCGATCTATCCGGCGATCAGCCGCTGTTTTCTGCCCACGACCTGCGCGACGGCTATCTTCGCGCCGACACGAAGGATCCCGCAGCCGTGCTGCGCGCCGTGCTGACCGCGCGCGATCTCGTCGGCAGCTTCGACAAGCCGAGATATGTCGAGGTTGCGCCCGCTCTTTGCGCCCATTCGCGCTCGAAACGCACGGGTTGCCATCGCTGTCTCGATCTCTGCCCGACCGGGGCGATCACGCCCGTGGGCGATCATGTCGCGATTGATCCGGCCATCTGCGCCGGCTGCGGCCAATGCGCGGCGGCCTGCCCCACCGGCGCGGTATCCTACACGGTCCCGCCCGCCGATACGCAGCTTCAGAAACTTCGCGCCATGCTGCTCGCCTATCGCGAGGCCGGTGGTGCGAATGCAGCGCTGCTCTTTCATGATAGCCCGCACGGCACGCCTCTGATCGATGCCCTGGCGCGGCATGGCGACGGCCTGCCGGCGAACGTGCTTCCCTTTGCCGTCAACGAGCTCACGCAGGTGGGGCTGGAGGCGATCATTGGCGCCTTCGCCTATGGCGCCTCCGCCGTGCGCTTCCTGCTCCGTGGCAAGTCCCGGCACGATGTGACCGGATTGACGCAGACGATCGCGATGGCGGATGCGATCCTCAGCGGCCTCGGTTTTGCGGGCCGCCGCCTTGCCACCGTCGAAACGGGCGATCCCGACGCGCTCGGACAGCATTTGACGGACATCGGCACGCTCGCCGCGGTCGAAACGCCGGCGACCTTCAAGACCGTCGGCAAGCGGCGCGACCTCCTGCGGTTCGCCCTCGGCGAACTGCATCGGCTGGCGCCGCAGCCGGTCGACGTGATCGCCCTGCCACCGGGTGCGCCGATCGGCGCCATCACCGTCGACACCAATGGCTGCACGCTGTGTCTCTCCTGCGTCTCGGCCTGCCCGACCGGCGCGCTGCGCGACGATCCCGAGCGGCCGGTGCTGAAATTCATCGAGGACGCCTGCGTGCAGTGCGGCCTGTGCCAGAGCACGTGTCCGGAAAAGGTCATCAGCCTGAAGCCGCAGATCGATTTCCGCGCCGCCCGCGCGCCTGCCGCTGTCATCAAGGAAGAGGAGCCCGCGCTTTGCGTCCGCTGCGGCACGCCGTTCGGCGTCAAGAGCACGATCGAGCGCATCGCGGCCAAGCTGGAGGGCCGGCACTGGATGTATCCCGCCGGCGACAAGCGGATCGAGGCACTCAGGATGTGCGCCGATTGCCGCGTCGTCGTCATGAGCGAGCAGCAATTCGATCCGTTCAAGGGCGTTCCGGAACGAACGCCGCCGCGAACGACGGACGACTATCTACGCCAGCGCAACGACAAGAACTAGCAGCGAACGCCGTCGAAGCGACGCCAAGGCAATCATCGGGATGTCGCGCGCGCCAGAAATTCGGTGAGCGCGCGCCGGTCTTCGGCCGAGCCGATGCGCTGCTCCGGCATCTTGGTGCCGGGGGTGTAGGCATTCGGACCGATTTCGAACAGCCTTGCGACCGTCTCCGGCGTCCAGACGATATCCATCGTCTTCAGCGCATCGGAGAAGCGATATCCCGGGAGCGAAGCGATCTTGCGGCCGTAGAGTCCCGCAAGTGTCGGGCCGGCACGCTGCACTTCCTTGTCCGAGAGCGTGTGGCAGGCAACACACGCCCGGAACACATCGGCGCCGTGATCGCCGGCATAGGCCGCGAGCGGATCGGCCGGTGAGCCGATCAGGCCTGCGCCGATGGGATCGCCCGTGCGCGCATTCCAGCGTCTGATTCTGCCGTCCGCCCCGCCCGTCACCAGCGTCTCGCGGTCGGGCAGAAAGGCGATCGACCACACCGGCGGCCCAGGCCCCAACAGCGTGCGCAGCTGGTTGCGCGACTTGCGATCGATGATCACCACGGTGCCGCCGATGCCGGCCGCAGCGATCAGCGCCCCGTCCGCCGAGATCGTCAGCGCCACCACCGGTGTCGGACCAGCCGCGACCTCGCCGCTGACCTTGCCGTCCGCAGTCAGCATGCGCAGCCTGCCGTCGACCGCGCCTGTGACGATTTCACCATCGGCCGCCACTGCCACTGCGTTCAGGGGCGCAGGCAGCGTCACGATGTCCGACTGGCCATCCGGCAGACGCCAGATGCGCAGCGCAAGATCGTAGCCGGCGCTGACAAGCCTGCCGTCCGGCAGGAAAGCGACGCCGTTGACGTTCTGCGTATGCCCTTCGAGCACCCGGGACGTGCCGTCCGCTAGCGACCAGAGCCGCACCGTCCGATCCCACGACGCCGACGCGAGAAGCGCCCCGTCGGGCGACACGGCAAGCGCGACGATCGGAGCGACATGTCCATCCATGACCCGGTCCGGCTCCGGCCGGCCGGCCGTCCACACCGCGATTCGCGCATCGGCACCGGCCGTGATCATGCGGCCGTCTTTCAGAAAGGCGACGGCATTGACGCCATCGGCATGATAGCGCAGCACCTGCTCCGCGGTCTCGGATTGAAGCGACCAGCGGATCGCCGCCGTGTCGAAGCTGCCGGAGAGAAGACTGCGCCCATCGGGCGAGATCACAAGAGACCGTATCGGGCCGCCGTGTCCGACCATGTCGGCGTGTACGGACGACGCGGCAAAGATGGCCCACAGCGCCGCGGCCACCTTCGTGCACAAAGGTGATCTGTTCATGGCTGGCCGGCCCTGCTGACACTCACAGTGTCGAGATTGCCAGAAGAGGCAACGGAAATGAATATCCTGAAACGGTCTACTTGGCCGGTGCCGTCGTGGTCTTGGAGGATCCCTCCGGCGCGGCCTGCATGCCGGGCGGGCTCTGGCCCTGGGGGCTTTCCGGCGGCGCACCACCCGAGCCCGTATTGATCGGGCCTGTCCAACCCTGAGGTTGCAGCTGCCCTTTTTCTTCGGGAGGCGTTTTCGCCGCGGGCGAGTCGGTTGGCGCGGGCTGAGCCAGGGCGCTCTGAGCAAGACAAAGTGCTGCGAAGCACAGGATGGTTTTCGGTAATGTCACGCAGGGCCTCCGACGCGCTCATTAGGCTAGCAAGCAACTTGCAACGCGCGCTTCCGTTCCCAAGCGTGCAGCGCAGCAGCCCAACGCCTGCATCCCGGAACGCCAGGAGCTCGAACGAGCTTGCTCGCCACAAGCCGGGGCGTATAGATGGCTTGATCGTCCAATCGAGGGAGGCTGAGGATGAAGGCATTCTTGTTTGGCTGCATCGCGGCCCTGGTCATCGCGATTGCAGGGATGGTGATTCTGAATCGGGTCCAGGAGCCGGTCGCGCAGGCGTTCGCGACGACCGCGGTGCGTCTCTGAGAAGCCCCTGCTACGCTTTAGCCCGAGCGACTTGATGGCGGGAACGAGGGTGCCGCACGAGCCGATCGCGGGGGCCATATCCACCTTCCCTTTAAGGGTCTGGTAACGATACGGGCATCGTTGAACGCATCAATGCCGTTCGCACGCGGGCCGGTGCCTGCCCCCGTAACGACCTTGCTATAAGCGCGGCTACCGCTGATCGACGCTCGCGAATGCACCGTTCTCTTGATTGCTCATGACCAAGCCGTCCAACACGTTCGAGATCGTCATCGAGCAGTCGTTCGACTTTCTGTCTCCGGAATATGCAGAGCTGTTCGATCGCTCGGCCGCCACCGCGTTCCAGCATCCGGTCTGGCTGCATAGCCTCTACACCGGGCTCGCGCCCGAATCGGGTGCGACAGCTCTGATCGTCGTGGTCCGCTACCGCGCGACGGGAGCTCTTGCCATGGTGCTGCCCCTGCTCCGGATCCGGCGCGGTCCGATACGAACCGTGGAATTCGCCGACCTCCGCGTGTCCGACTATGTGGCGCCGGTCTGCAGCCCGGACGTGTTCCTGCAACTGCTCGACGATGCGGCTGCTTGTAGAGAGATCCGGCGGCTTGTCCGCCCGTTCGATCTGCTGCGAATGGCCAAGCTGCCCGACGGACAGCTTCCGATCGAAAAACTCCTGGCGACGTCACGCCGCGTGCCGATGGACACCAATGCCTACGCGACGGCTCTCGTCGCCCCGTTCGAACAGTGGCGGGCGAGCGCAATGGATCGCCCGTACCAGAAGGAGCTTGCGAAAAAATATCGTCGGCTCCAGAGGAAAGGCGCATTGAGCTTCTCCTGCTGCGACGACGGCGCCTCCGTGCTGGAGACCATGGCCGTGATGAGGAGGTTTCGCGGCCCGCGCTTTCACGCGCGCGGCGACGGAGACTTGCTGCAGCGGCCCGAATATTACGGCTTCTATTCCGACGTCGCCCTTCGCGGCCTGGGCTCCTTTGTCCGCCTCTATGCGATGAAGCTGGAAGGCCAAGTGATTGCCGCCGCGCTCGGGCTATGTCACAGGAACAGTTTCCTCGTCCTCATGATCGCCTTCGATATCGAAGGATACAGGAATCAGTCTCTGGGCGCTCTGATGTTCGAGCAGGTGGCGAGGGACTGCATCGAGCGCGGCGACCAGATGCTCGATTTCACCATCGGCGACGAGCCATACAAGAGATCGTTCGGCGCGCAGCCTTCGCCGATGTGGGAGGTTACACAGGTCGGCAGCACCACAGGCGCCATCGCTCTCTTCGCACTGAGGCAAGCGCCCTGGCTCAAGCTCACGGCCAAGCGGCTGTCGGATCTGAACCGCTCCCCGATGTCCGCATGCTGATCGGCGGCGAAGCGCAAATCCACCGCCGACGATCTCCAAAAGCGGCCAGTTCCGCAGATTGAGGTTAACGACCCGCAACGCCAATCTCGCAGCCGCTGTCCGGCACGCGATTTGCTCGGGATGCTTCGAAAGTCCGGTTCTTGCGACCTTGGCGAATGATCCTTGCGAGCCATTCTGTTCTCGATCCGCGGTCTCGCCTTTTTCAACCGCCGGGGCAGTCATTCGCTCGAGCCAGGCGGCGCACGATTTGGCACAATGGAGACGGCAATGTTCCACAGTGAAGCAACCGGCGTCCGCGACACCCTCGCGGCTGGCGAGTTCCTGCAGAGGTCCATTAACACTCGCGCTTCTTCGGCATGCTAGATCGTCGGCAGTATCGGAATACGTCTCTCCGGGGCGCAGCCCCTTTAACCTTCCATGATTGAAGCCATCCTCCAGTTCATGCGGCGCGACGTGACGCGCGGTGTTGCCGGGACCATCCTCCTCAAGGTGGGCAGCGGCGTGCTCGCGTTTGCCTTGTTCTCGTTGGCGGCACGAACGATGTCGCCTGACGGCTTCGGCATCTACGCGACCTGGCTTTCGGTGGCCCAGATCGCAGCCGTCGTGGGACTGGTCGGTCAGGAAGCGTTGCTGGTCCGATTCCTGAACGAATATCAGGTCGGTGATCGGCCGGACCTCACCAAGGGCATCCTGCTTTCCAGCCTGAAGATCACCTCCGTCGCAATGCTGATCGTAATTACCGGCATCGCAGGCGTGGCGAGCGCGCGTGGCGACGGGTGGCTGCTGATCATTGCCGTGTCGGCCTACACCGCGGTCAACGCCGGCGTGATGCTTGGAAGTCAGATCGCGAGATCGCTGGTCAGCATTCTCATGGGCGAAGGCAATCGCGAGTTCTTCTGGCGGGCCATCGTCGTGACGTTTCTGTTGGTCATGCTGCTCGGCCATCGGCAGCTCGATCCCGCCGAATTGTTCGCGGTGATGACGATTGCGCTGTCGGTGGGTCTCGCTGCGCAGATCATTTCGATCGCGCGGGTCCTGCCGGATCTTCGCGACACGCCCGCGCGGTCCGAAACGGCCCGCTGGCGATCGAGTGCCCCTCACTTCTGGCTCGCATCGATCCTCGAAGCGGCCAACCAATATTTCGACGTCATTCTGGTCTACTGGATGCTGGATTCGGCAACCGCCGGAATCTACTTCGCCGCCTCGCGCCTCGCCAACATCTTCGCCATGCTGTCCGCGGCGCTGTACACGTTCGGCGCGCGCCGGCTTCCGTCGCTGTATTTCAGCAAGAACCAGAAGGAGTTCGAGCGGACCTTGCGATTGATGGCGGAGGTGACCGCGCTTTGCGTCATCGCCGGCCTCGCCGCGATCTGGCTCGGCGGCGACTACCTCCTCCACCTGTTCGGACCTCACTTCACCGAGCAGCACTGGGTCCTGATCGTGCTCGCAATCGGAACCGCCATCCAGGCGGCCGGCGGCCCGGCTGCCGCGATCCTGCAGCTGACCGGTCATGAACGAATCTATGTCCCCGTCGTCGCCGCCAACGTCACGCTGCGGCTCGTGGGATTTCTCGTCCTCATTCCCTGGCTCGGCGTGCTTGGCGCCGCGATTTCGGCGACGGTGTCGCTCGCGCTGGCGACGATCGCCCTGAACGTCCTCTGCCGCCGGCGAAGCGGAGTTGATCCTTCGGTTCTCGTGCTCTTGCGCTGGCCTGCATCGTGGCGCGGCAACTATGCAGTCCGCAGTGCGGACTCGCGTGACTAGGTGTCGCGCGCCGGCACGGAGCATCGCCGCTTGGTTAACGCGGGCGCCGCGTCCCAGCCGGGGACCATTAGAAATGCCGCGTTAACGACGTCGCGGCCGTTGCACGCATTAACTCCATTTGCCGCTAATCGGTGTCCGCCTGAGGCCCGCATGATAGGTACGGAGTTAAGAAGGTGAAGATTTGGTTTCTCTAGCGGTCGGAATCCGTGCTCCACTATCAGCCGAACAAGCACTTGAGCGCGACGAACGCGACGGCACCCGCGCCGCCGGGTAGCGACGGGCGGAAGCTGCACGTGCTTCTCGCACAGACGCAGGCGGAGAATGCCGGTGCGCAGGAGATCTCCCGGCTTCTCGGCGCCGGGCTGGCTGCGCGCGGTCATCGCGTCACTCATCTGTTCTTCTTCCGTAAATCCAGCTCCTTCGACGAGCCGCCCGATACGCTCTACTGTGCGCCGCGCCGGCCGGGCAACCCGGTCGCACTGCTGCGGATGCTGTGGACGCTCGGCCGCCATGTGAGGACCACCAGGCCTGACGCCGTCCTGACGTTCCAGCATTTCGGCAACGTCATCGGCGCTGGGGTGACGCGTCTCGTCAGCGGCGCGCCCGTGATCGCAAATCAGGTCTCATCCGCGCTGTCGATGAGCTGGCCAATCCGCGCCGCGGACATCGTCATGGGTAGCCTGGGCTTCTTCGACCGCATCACGCTCAACTCGAAAGACATGGAACGCGAATATTCGCGTTATCCCGCCGCTTATCGATCGCGCATGGTGCATGTACCCCACGGCTTCGACGACAAGGCCCCCACCCTGTCGAAGGGCGCCGCACGACAGAAGTTCGACCTGCCGCCGGATCGGGTCCTGCTCGGTTGCGCGGCGCGGCTGCATCCGCACAAGCGACTCGATGCCGCGATACGCCTGTTGCCGGATGAGCCCTCCTGGCACCTTGCGCTCGCCGGCCAGGGGGCCGACGAGGCCCGGCTGAGACAGCTCGCGAGTGAATTGAGCGTGTCGGACAGGCTGCATCTGCTCGGGGAAATTGCCCCCAGCGGAATGGCGGACTTCCTGGCCTGTCTGGACGTGTTCGTATTTCCGACGCAGGCCGAGACGTTCGGTCTTGCTGCGGTCGAGGCCGCAAACGCCGGAGTTCCCTCCGTCGTGACCGATCTTCCCGTCTTGCGCGAAGTGCTGTCCTACGAAGGCAGACCGACTGCGCTCTTCGTCGACGCCTCTGATCATGCCAAGCTCTCCGCAGCGGTCTCCAGGCTGGTAACCGACAATCAACTGCGTGACGAACTGCGACAAAACGCCAAAGGCCTGCGGCTGCGCTATTCGGTAGATGCCATGGTGGAGGAATACATTCGTATTCTCGATCAGGTCGTTTGACCTGATGCGCTGAAGCAGATTGGCTCGACATGATCATCGAGTTTCGCTGTGAACGTGAGTATCCGCGGCGCTGGATGTGCCGCGAGACGCTGTCGGTCGACGGCCGGGACGTTCCGGTGCAGATTGCATGGACGGCGACGGTGGAGCCGCGGCCCGCAGGACTCGACACTCTGTTCGAGCTCGAACGCGTGGTGCTGCACAAGGGCAAGCATTGCGACGCCAGCAAGCCGACCGTCATTCCGGAACGGAGGCAGGTTCATCGCGAGCCGGCCGACGTGGTCGTCGATTTTACGGGCGCCGCGCGGAATCCGAATTGCACTGCCCGGCTGTATCTTCGGCCGCTGTTCAACGGAGCCGCCGGCGAAAACGCGGCGCTCGCCGCCATTCTCGCCGGCGACCTGCCTGTGATCGAGATCGTCAACGACATCGACGGCTCCGTCCTGGACCGGGGCCATCCGTCCGGAGAAATTGCCGCAGGCCTCAGCGGCGCACTGGACACTGTCATGGCACGCACCGTGACGATGGTGACGGCGATCCTCTCCGGCCGACCACGCATCGTGCCACAGCTGGTGCACTCCGCAGGAGATCACCTGCGCCGGAGCCCCGTTGGCTACGTCGCGCGCGGGTTGGCCGTGTCCGTCGCGAAGGAGATGTATCGCCTTTGCTGCTATGCCCCGCATTGGCAAATCGGGTGGCGCTTCAACGACGGCGCGGGCGTTTGGCAGACCGGAGATCTGTCCGGTCCAGGCTGGAACGTTCTCGGAGATCCCGGAACCCACTTCTATGCCGATCCCTTTCCGATCACCTGGCAGG
>JAEYTQ010000795.1 GCA_023433965.1 Pseudomonadota bacterium
ACGTGACCTCGACCGCCGCCGCGATCGAAGAGCAGAGCACGGTGACGAACGAGATGTCGACCAGCATGCAGCGCGCCGCCGCGGAAGCCGCCGCGATCGCGGCGAGGGCGTAGCGCCGAGCGTTTGAAATCGTAGGGTGGGCAAAGGCGCGCGCCTTCGCGCGCCGTGCCCACCATTCTTTCCGATTGCGACAGGTGGTGGGCACGCTCCGTTTTGCCCACGCTACGGCACCGTCATTGCTTCGGCAGCTGGGCCTTGAGCGCATACAGCGCATCGAGCGCCTCGCGCGGCGACATCTCGTCAGGGTGCAGCGCCTTCACCGCCTCCACCAGCAGCTCCGCCTCGCTCGGCGGCGCGGCCTCAGCGGCGGCGCGCGAGGGCACGGCGAACAGTGGCAGGTCGTCCACCAGCGCGCGCGCGGTCTGGCCGCGGTCCTGTGCCTCCAGCTTGGACAGCACCGATTTGGCGCGCGTGATCACGGCCGGCGGCAGGCCGGCGAGCTTCGCCACCTGGATGCCGTAGGAGCGGTCGGCCGAGCCCGGCAGCACCTCGTGCAGGAACACGACGTTGCCCTGCCATTCCTTCACCCGCACCGTCGCGTTGAACATGCGCGGCAGTTTTGCCGCGAGCGCGGTCAGCTCGTGATAGTGCGTCGCGAACAGCGTGCGGCAGCGGTTGCTTTCATGCAGATGCTCGATCGCGGCCCAGGCGATCGACAGGCCGTCGAAAGTCGCGGTGCCGCGACCGATCTCGTCGAGGATGACGAGCGAACGCTCGCCGGCCTGATTGAGGATCGCCGCGGTCTCGACCATCTCGACCATGAAGGTGGAGCGGCCGCGGGCGAGATCGTCGGCGGCGCCGACGCGCGAGAACAGGCGGTCGACGATGCCGATCCGCGCGCGCGTCGCCGGCACGAAGCTGCCGATCTGAGCCATCAAGACGATCAGCGCGTTCTGGCGCAGGAAGGTCGATTTACCCGCCATGTTCGGGCCGGTGAGCAGCCAAAGCTGGCCGGACTTCTGTCCTGGCGCAGGCGACAGGTCGCAGGCATTGGCGATGAACGGCTCGCCGTTGCGCTTGAGTGCCTGCTCGACCACGGGATGGCGGCCGGCCTCGATGGCGAAGCCGAGCGAGCCGTCCACCTCCGGCCGCACATAGTTCTCGTCGACCGCGAGCTTGGCCAGCGACGTCGCGACGTCGAGCAGCGCAAAGCCTTGTGCGGCGACGCGCAGATCGTCGCCGATCGCGAGCGCCTTGGTACAGAGCCGCTCGAAGATCTCGAGCTCGAGACCGAGCGCGCGGTCGCCGGCATTGGCGATCTTGGCCTCGATCTCCCCGAGCTCGGCGGTGGTGAAGCGGACCTGGCCCGCCAGCGTCTGGCGATGGATGAAGGTCGCGTTCAGCGGCGGCGACATCAGCTTGTCGCCGTGCTGGGCGGTGACCTCGACGAAATACCCGAGCACGTTGTTGTGGCGGATCTTGAGGCCCTTCACGCCGCTCGCATCCGCGTAGCGCGCCTGCATCGAGGCGACCACGAGGCGCGATGCGTCGCGCAGGTTGCGCGCTTCGTCCAGCGCCGGCTCGTAGCCCTGACGCACGAAGCCGCCGTCGCGCTTGATCAGCGGCAGTTGCTCGTCGAGCGCGCCGGCGAATTCGGATGCGAGCGCGCGCGAGGGCCGTTGCAGCGCCGCCATCACCGCCGCGATCTCCTGCGGCGGTTGCTCCAGCTCGGAGAGCCGCGTCAGCACCTGGTCGGCGGCGATGATGCCGTCGCGGATGCCGGCGAGGTCGCGCGGTCCGCCGCGGCCGACCGAGAGGCGGGCCAGCGCCCGCGACATGTCGGGCGCGCCGCGCAGGATGCTGCGGATGTCCTCGCGCGCTGCGGAATCGTCCACGAAGGCGCCGACGGCATCCAACCGCCGCGCAATCGCCGGCGCATCCGTCAGCGGCGCGGCCAGACGCTGCACCAGCAGGCGCGAGCCCGCCGAGGTCACGGTGCAATCGATCGCGTCGAGCAGCGAGCCGCGGCGTTCGCCGGCCAGCGTCCGCGTCAGCTCGAGATTGGCGCGCGTCGCCGGGTCGATTGCCATGGTCGCGCCCGAGGCCTCGCGCGCGGGCGGCGACAGCGGCGGATGCTTGCCGACCTGGGTGCGGTCGACATAGGTGACGGCCGCGGCGGCGGCGGTGGCCTCGAGGCGCGTCAGCTGCGCCAGCCCGTCCATGGTCGCGACGGCAAAGTAGTCGCACAGCCGCTTCTCGGCCGTCGCGCCGTCGAAGACGTCGCGGGTCAGCGGCGTCACCGCCGGCAGCTCGCGCAGGATCTGGCCGAGCTCGTTGTCGTTGTAGAGCGCGTCGGTGACGATGGCCTCGTTCGGGTTGATGCGCGCCAGCGTCGCTGCGAGCTCGCTGCCGGAAGCTTCGGTCACCATGAATTCGGCGGTGGAGATGTCGATCCAGGCAAGGCCAAAGCGGTCGCCGCCGGCCGAGGAACGGGCGCGCGCGATCGCCAGCAGGTAATTGTTGGCGCGCGCGTCCAGCAGCGTGTCCTCGGTCAGCGTGCCGGGCGTCACCAGCCGCACCACGCCGCGGCGCACCACGCTCTTGTTGCCGCGCGCCTTCGCCGCGGCGGGATCTTCGGTCTGCTCGCAGACGGCGACGCGGTGGCCGGCGCCGATGAGACGATGCAGATAGTCCTCGGAGCGCTCGACCGGCACGCCGCACATCGGGATGTCGGCGCCCTGGTGCTTGCCGCGCTTGGTCAGGACGATGCCGAGTGTC
>JAEYTQ010000184.1 GCA_023433965.1 Pseudomonadota bacterium
CAACCTGTTCCTGATGCTGCTGCGCCTCTCAGGAGGCCGCCGTTGAGACGGGAACTGCGGCGGCTCAGGCCGCCGGCCGCTCCATCGTGCTGGCGAGGGCATCGCGCAACACCTTCTCCTTCGTTTCGTCGAGGGACGTCTTGAGCACGACTCCACCCGCTTCCTTGATCTCCTTGATCACCTTGTCGGCGGTCATGTGCTTGATCAGGACAAACAGCGCGGCGTTTCCGGGCTGAAGGCTGGAGGAGAGATTCTTCATGAAGGCATCGTCGATGCCGAAATCCGACAGAGCGCCGCCGAGCGCGCCCGACGCAGCGCCTACGGCAACCCCGACGATCGGGTTGAGAAACAGGACGCCGATGAGGAGACCCCAGAAGCTTCCCGTCATTGCGCCCATGGCAGTCGTGTTGACGAGTTGATTGAGCTTGATGTCACCCTTGTCCGTCTTCACGGCGATCACGGCGTCGCTGATCGTGATCAAATATTCCTTCTGCAACTGGAACAACCGCTGACGCACTTCCTCGGCTTTAGCCTCGGACGGATATACGATCGCCACTAGATCGGACATGAAGACCTCCCGTTGGAGCAAAGCGAGCAGACATGGGGAGGCTATCGCGCGAGCGCCGCCCCCGCGATCGGTCAAAACCCTCAGCCTCGCGGAGGAATGTCCCAATAGGGGATGGACGCAGAGGCGGTTTGCGTGCGAATGCATCGGGTTTCCAGCGCTCAATGGGCTGGCGCTGGACGACGACGCGATCGCGACCTAGAGGATAATCCCGGGCCCCGACTAGGTGATCACCTGATAGGCCGCGCCGAGGCCACGGCGCATCGTCCGGTCTCGAAATCAAGAGGCCGGCACTCATCGATCCAGTCATCGGTGAAACAACCGGTCATGGCTCGCGGTTCGAGGCCTATTCCATGACTGCGACGACATCGGTCCAGAAGCTCTCGTTGTACGCACTGACGGGAATGGTGGTCGGCTCCATGGTTGGCTCCGGCATCTTCTCGCTGCCGAGAACGTTCGGCATCGCCACCGGCCCGTTCGGCGCCATCCTGGCCTGGTGCATCGCCGGCGGCGGCATGTATACCATGGCGCGCGTGTTTCAATCGTTGGCCGAGCGTAAGCCGGGCCTCGATGCAGGCGTCTATGCGTACGCAAAGGAGGGCTTCGGCGATTATCCCGGCTTCCTGTCCGCGCTCGGCTACTGGATCGGGAGTTGTATCGGCAATGTGTCCTACTGGGTCCTCATCAAATCGACCTTGGGCGCATTCTTCCCCGTGTTCGGCGATGGCAACACGGTTATCGCGATCGTCGTTGCCTCGATCGGCATCTGGCTATTCCACTTCATGATCCTGCGCGGGGTGCAACAGGCCGCTGCGATCAACACCATCGTCACCATCGCCAAGATCGTGCCGATCCTGATTTTCATCGCCATCCTGATCTTCGCTTTCAAGGCCGACCTATTCCGCGCCAATTTTTGGGGCGGCGAGGGCATGCCGGATAAGGGACTCTTCGAGCAGATCCGTGCGACCATGCTGGTCACGGTGTTCGTGTTCCTCGGGATCGAGGGCGCAAGCGTGTATTCCCGCTACGCCAAGGACCGATCGGACGTCGGCGCTGCGACGATCATGGGGTTCCTGGTCGTCACCAGCCTCATGGTGCTCGTCACCATGCTGCCTTATGCCGTGTTGCCCCGTGCGGAGATCGCCGACTTGCGGCAGCCGTCGATGGCGACCGTGTTGGAGGCGGTGGTGGGACACTGGGGCGCCGTCTTCGTCAGTATCGGGCTCCTGGTCTCGGTGCTCGGCGCCTATCTTGCCTGGTCGCTGATCTGTGCCGAGGTACTCTCCGCGGCCGGTCGGACCCAGGACATGCCGCGGGTGTTCGGCACCGAGAACGCCAACAAGGTGCCAGCCGCCGCGCTCTGGCTCACCAATATCGTCGTGCAGCTCTTCGTGATCAGCACCTATTGGTCCCGGGACGCGTTCTCGCTGATGCTCAACCTGACGAGCGTCATGAACCTCATTCCGTTCTTCCTGGTCGCAGCCTACGGGCTGTCGCTGGTGAAGCGGGGCGAGACCTACGAGAAGAGCCCGCACGAGCGCAGGCGCGACCTGGTCTTCACCGGCATCGCCGTCATCTATACGCTCTTCCTGATCTACGCGGCCGGAACGAAATACCTGCTGCTGTCCGCGCTCCTCTACGTGCCTGGCACGGCGTTGTATTTCTGGGCGCGCATGCAACAGAAGGCGAGGGTCTTTACAGCGGTGGAGTGGGTCATCTTCGTCGTGGCCGTGATCGGCGCCGGCGTCGGCATCCACGGCCTCGCCACCGGCTACATCACCCTCTAAACGAGCCTTTCCGGAGGAATGCCTCATGGCAAAACAATCATCAGACGGATCGATTCCCTTCGGTGTTCATTCCGAAGTCGGTCAGTTGCGCAAGGTGATGGTCTGCTCGCCGGGCCGCGCCCATCAGCGCCTCACCCCGACCAACTGCGACACGCTGCTGTTCGACGACGTCCTGTGGGTCGAAAATGCCAAGCGTGACCATTTCGACTTCGTACAGAAGATGCGCGACCGTGGCATCGAAGTCGTCGAGATGCATAATCTGCTAGCGGAAACCGTCGCCATTCCGGAGGCGAGAAGGTGGATTCTCGACCATCAGATCGTTCCCGATCAGGTCGGCCTCGGCCTGATCGATGAATTGCGCAGCTATCTGGAAAGTCTCAAGCCCCGTGAACTGGCGGAGACCCTGATCGGCGGATTGTCGACGCACGATTTTCCCGAGGCGCATGGCGGCGAGATGCTGAGGCTGATCCGGGAAGCCGCGGGCATGACCGAGTATCTGCTGCCACCGCTGCCGAACACGCTGTACACGCGTGATACCACCTGCTGGATCTATGGGGGCGTGACGCTGAACTCGCTGTACTGGCCGGCGCGTCACGAGGAGCCGATCCTCGCCGCCGCCATCTACAAGTTTCACCCGGATTTCGCCGGCAAGGTCAATGTCTGGTGGGGAGATCCGACGAAGGATCGCGGCCTTTCCACGTTGGAAGGCGGTGACGTGATGCCGATTGGGAAGGGCAATGTGCTGATCGGATTGAGCGAGCGGACATCGAGACAGGCGATCAGCCAGCTTGCTGCCGCCCTGTTCAGGAAGAAGACGGCCGAGCGTGTCATTGTGGCCGCCATGCCCAAGCTCCGCGCAGCGATGCATTTGGATACCGTGTTCACCTTCGCTGATCGGGATTGCGTGCTGCTGTATCCCGATATCGTCAACAACATCACGGCGTTCTCCTACCGCCCGGCAGACAATTCGGCAGGCATAGAGTTGCGCAAGGATGAGAAGCCTTTCGTGGATGTCGTGGCTGAGGCGCTCGGACTGAAGAAGCTCCGCGTCGTCGAGACCGGGGGCAACGCCTATCTGCGCGAGCGGACCCAATGGGACAGCGGCGCCAATCTGGTCTGCGCCTCTCCGGGCGTCGTGTTCGCCTACGATCGCAACACCTATACCAATACGTTGCTGCGCAAGGAGGGGATCGAGGTGATCTCCATCGTCGGTGCGGAGCTCGGACGAGGTCGTGGCGGCGGTCACTGCATGACTTGCCCGATCATCAGGGACGCTGCCGAGTACTAGCGGTACAGCAGAATCGTCTGATCGGGAAAATCAACCGCTGATTTATGCCAAGAACATTGACACGCCGCAATCTGATTTCAGCCTGAAGCTGAATCGCGATGCATCCAGCCGTCAGGAGGGCGCGATGCGAAGGTGCGGAATTCTCTGGCCGATCTTCGGCCTGCTGAGTGCACATGCCGCGAGTGCGGCCGATCTTGACCTCACGGAAATCAAAGCCAGCACGGCCGTGCCGTACGTCTCTGTTCCGTCCTGGAGCGTCGTCGGCTCCCTGTCGCCGACCTTCACCGACAACGCCCTGTTTTCTCGCGACAACCGTCGGGCGGACGGCTACTACGAGCCTGACGTGAGCGTCAGGCTGGATGGCAACCTCAGCCACGACCTGTCGTACCGGCTTTACGCGCGCGCGCAATACGATGCCTTTTCACGGGAAAAGGACGGCAATTTCGCCGTCGCACGCATGGGCGCGCGCGTCACGCAATATTGGGACGACTGGCGCTTCTCGGCAATTTACGAAAATCGCTACGATTTCGATGGTGTCTATCGCGATCTGTCATTCACCTCACACGATGTCATGGGCTCGGTGGCCCGCGATGTCGGCGTCAACAACGTGACCCTGTCGCCATTGCTGCTCCTGACCTATCGATTCTCGGATCTGGCGGAAGCGCGCCGCTGGCGCTTCGATGCCGTGCTCGGGATCGAGATCAGGCTGGATCCCAAATGGTCGGTCGTGAGCACGCCCTTGTTCGAGGCATTCTGGTTCACCGACGGGCTCAATGCCGGTCGTCAGGATCATATCTATTCGATCGATGTCGGCCTGAAGTATAATCTCGCCAGGAACGTATCGCTCACGACCACCGTGCTGTACGAAACTCGAACTTCGAACGTTCCGCTGCGACGATATAGGGACGTTCGCATTGGTCCGCGGCTGGACTTCGCTTTTTGAGAGTTGGACCTGGGATGCCTGCAAAACGCCTGTTGATGCTGTCGTGCATCGTCGTCGGGAGCGTGGCGGCATCGCTTGCGCTGGCCGATTCGCGCGATGCGGTCGACCGCGGCCAGCGGCTTGATACCAATGCGCTCCGGGATGACGCTGCGACACGCCGCCTGCAGCAGCCGTCTCATCCTCTCGATATTGCGCCGCCCGCGCCCGCATCGCCCGCGAAGACGACGAGGAAGAAGAAGTCGGGCGGGAGCGGCAACCGCTAGCCTGGACGGTCAGTCAGGAAGTGCAACCAAAGCGAGAGTTAAGGCCCGAACTCTCGGCATGTCGCCAAGCGACAGCGCGGTCGATTTCGTCTGCAATCATTCCATTCCGCAGACGATTTTAAGCTTCTTGCATCGAATTTTGTGCTTCGTAGCGCGAGGGAAGTGGATTCAGCGCATCGCCGAATGCGCCGCTTCCGAATTCGTGATTTAAATCATGGAGGAGTACTACCTCATGTTGAGGTGAGGGCCAGCGAGGTGTATAGTTACCCCGCACAGGCGCGCATCCTCTGGATTCGGCGGGGGATGTCT
>JAEYTQ010000024.1 GCA_023433965.1 Pseudomonadota bacterium
CCTCTCCTCGCATCCGGCGCGTCGCAAGCGCGCGCCACGACCAATTCTCTACGCCACTGCGCCACCACTGTTGAGAAGATTGTCTTCGCGATACCTCGACGGCCGACGTCCCCCGTCGACGCGACAGTTTGACGCGATGCCCGGCTGCCGCTCCGCACCTGCCACGCACGCGTGCTTGCCCCGCGCTATCAGCTCAAACCGTCGCCAGCCCTCGTGAAAACACCGGGTGGGTCGTCGCCGCATCCGCCCCTGCGACGATTGCTCTATCGCGATTGATTCGTGGTGCCACAGGGTGCAATGTCGACAATCTACGGTTCGACAATCAGATGAGGCGTCAATCAAATGTCGCGACTAGGTAGACTGTGTTTCCGTGTGGCTCCCGTTCTCGTCGGACTCGCCGCCCTGGCGGCTCCGGTGACGGCGGCCGATCTCGTCATCGCACTCAATTCCGACCCCGACACGCTCGACCCGATGATGGGCGGATCGGCCGTCGGCCGCGTCGTCTTCGCCGGGTTGTGCGACAAGCTGATCGACATCACCCCCGACGGCGGCTTCCAGCCGCAGCTGGCGACGGAGTGGACGTGGAGCGACGACAACCTCTCGCTCACGCTCAAGCTGCGCGACGGTGTGCTGTTCCAGGACGGCACCCCGATGGATGCCGAGGCGGTCCGCGCCAACCTCGACCGCTACCGCACCAACCCCGCATCGCTGCGGCGCGGTGAACTCAGCGCGATCGAGAGCATCGAGGTCGTCGATCCGCTGACCGTGCGCATCGTCCTCGCCCAGCCCTTCGCCCCGCTTGTTTCCGCGCTGTCCGATCGTGCCGGCATGATGATGTCGCCGACCGCCTTCACCGCCTCGGGCGACAACACCGGGCTCAGCCCGGTCTGCTCCGGCCCCTTCGCCTTCGCCGAGCGCGTCGCGCAGGACCGCATCGTGCTCGAGAAGTTCGCCGACTACTGGAACGCCGGCAGCGTCTCGATCGACAAGGTCACCTACCGCATCATCCCCGACCCGAGCCTGCGGCTGATCAACGTACGCTCCGGCGACGTCGACATCGCCGAGCGCGTGTCACCCAACGACATCGCCTCGATCAGGGCCGACTCCTCGATCCAGCTCATCGAGGGCCCCTCGATCGCCTACGACCAGATCCTGATCAACACCGGCAATGGCCCGGCCAGCGACAATCCGGTCGGCAACATCCCCCAGATCCGCCAGGCGCTGTCGCTGTCGCTCGATCGCGACGTGATCAACCAGATCCTCTATGCCGGCGCCTTCGTTCCCTCGATCCAGCCCGAGCTCGTCGGCACCACCTACTATGACGAACGTTATCCGGTGCCGCCGCGCGATGTCGAACGCGCCAAGGCGCTGCTCGCAGAAGCCGGGGTGCCCAACCCCAAGCTGACCCTGATGGTGTCGAACAATTCGACCTCCACCCAGCTCGGCGAAATGATCCAGGCGATGTCCGCCGAGGCCGGCTTCCAGATCGAACTGCTCGCCCTCGAGCCCTCGACCTGGTCGGCCGCCGCCGAGGCAGGCGAGTTCGAGGCCAATATCGGCATCTGGAGCGGTCGCCCCGACCCCGACGGGAACATCTTCCCGTGGACCTCGTGCCAGGGCTTCCTCAACCGCGGCCGCTGGTGCAGCGAGGAGAACGACGCGCTTCTGATCGAGGCCCGCCAGACCACCGACACCGCGGCGCGCAAGGCGCTCTACGAGCAGGCGATGGACCTGTACCAGGCCGAACTGCCCCAGATCGTGCTCTACCACTACAAGTCGCTGTGGGTGGCGCGCGCCGACCTCAAGGGCTTCGTTCCCTACCCCGATGGCCTGATCCGGCTGCAGGGCGTGACAGTCGGGGAATAGCTGCCGACAGGTCCGGGCCGTACGACGCGCTGCGGCCCGGACTCCACGATCAGCCTCGGGAGGCCGTCGGTCCTTGCCGGACCCCAGGCCTCCCGGAATGCCTCTCGCATCCCGGGGACGCTGGACAATCGTGAACCACCCAGACCTGGCCTGCCCCCGGCTGCCTGGAGCCGCCTCGTGACAGTCGAGCCGGTGCTCAGCGTCGAGGACCTGTCGATCCGCTTCCGCGGCATGCCGACCGACACGATCGACCGCGTCAGCTTCTCCATCCCCGCTGGCCGCACCCTCTGCCTCGTCGGGGAGAGCGGATGCGGCAAGTCGGTGACCTCGCTGGCGATCATGGGCCTGCTGCCGCGCGGCACCGCCTGGGTGTCGAATGGCGCCGTGCGCTTCAGGGGCCGAGACCTGCTCGGACTGTCGCGGGACGAGATCGCCGACCTGCGCGGCGACCGGATCGCGATGATATTCCAGGAGCCGATGAGCAGCCTCAACCCGGTCTTTACCGTCGGCGACCAGGTCGCCGAGGCAGTGCGCCGCCATCGTCGCTGCAGCTCAGCCGCGGCGCGCGCCCGCGCTCTCGCAATGTTTCGGAAGGTGCAGATCCCGGCGGCCGAGAAGCGCCTCGACGAATATCCCCACCAGCTGTCGGGCGGCATGCGCCAGCGC
This sequence comes from Pseudomonadota bacterium, assembly GCA_023433965.1. Taxonomy (GTDB): domain Bacteria; phylum Pseudomonadota; class Alphaproteobacteria; order Rhizobiales; family Xanthobacteraceae; genus Bradyrhizobium. The sequence continues at coordinate 2,533 of JAEYTQ010000024.1, forward strand.
GTGATGATCGCGATGGCGCTGGCCAACGACCCGGCCCTGCTCATCGCCGACGAGCCGACCACCGCGCTCGACGTCACCATCCAGGCGCAGATCCTCGACCTGCTCGCCAATCTCAACGAGAAATTCGGCACGGCGATCGTGCTGATCAGCCACGATCTCGGCGTGATCGGCACGATCTGCAAGCGCATCGTGGTGATGTATGCC
>JAEYTQ010000041.1 GCA_023433965.1 Pseudomonadota bacterium
CCGAAGCCCTGACCGCCGCGCAGAACGTCTCGGCCGGCAGCCAGGAGCTTTCTGCCAGCGCCGAGCAGCTGTCGCAGGGTGCAACCGAGCAGGCTTCGTCCGCGGAGGAAGCCTCCTCCTCGATGGATGAGATGGCCTCGAACGTGAAGCAGAACGCGGACAACGCCAGCCAGACCGAGAAGATCGCCGCGCAGTCCGCCAAGGATGCGGAAGCGTCCGGCGCCGCGGTCGGCCGCGCGGTCAGCGCGATGCAGACCATCGCCGAAAAGATCACCATCGTGCAGGAGATTGCGCGCCAGACCGATCTGCTCGCGCTCAACGCCGCGGTCGAGGCCGCGCGCGCCGGCGAGCTCGGCAAGGGCTTTGCGGTGGTCGCCTCCGAGGTGCGCAAGCTCGCCGAGCGCAGCCAGGCGGCAGCGGCCGAGATCGGCACGCTCTCGACCGACACCGTCAAGGTGGCGCAGGAGGCCGGCGCCATGCTGGCCAAGCTCGTCCCGGACATCAAGAAGACGGCCGAACTCGTCGAGGAGATCACCGCGGCCTGCCGCGAGCAGGACGTGGGTTCGTCGCAAATCAACCAGGCCATCCAGCAGCTCGACAAGGTCGGCCAGCAGAACGCCAGCGCGTCCGAGCAGGTGTCCTCGACCTCCGAGGAGCTCGCCTCGCAGGCCGAGCAGCTGCAGTCCACCATCGCCTATTTCCGCATCGAGCAGGCCGCGAAGAGCCAGCCAGCGGTGCCGATCGACCGGGCGGTCAACCAGCTGCGGGCCAAGGCGGCGTCCATGGCGGCGGCCGAGCGGCCGGCCAGGAAACCGCAAGCCAAGCCGGTGCGGGCCGTGAAGGCTGCCGGTGGCGGCGGTTTCGCCTTCGACATGAACGATGTCGGGGACGACCGGGACGCCGATTTCCAGCGCTAGGGCTTCGAAGGCCGGTCCGCCCTGGCGCGTGGACCGGTCCACTTTCCGCAGTTCGATTGACGCGTAGGTTTCACGATGGCCCGTATGGCCCGACATTCAGTGCAGGCGGCCGCAACCAACCCGGGCGCATCCATGATGCCTGCCGCGCAGGATACGGCCGTGCATCTGTCCGACCGTCACTTCCGGACCATCGCCGAGTTGATCGAGAGCCAGGTCGGCATCAAGCTGCCGCAAGGCAAGCGGCTGATGCTGGAGGGGCGGCTGCACAAGCGCGTGCGCGCGCTGAACTTCTCCGACCTCAACGAATACGTCGAGAACCTGTTCGAGGCGGATCATTTCGAGACCGAGCTCACCCATCTCATCGACGTGGTGACGACCAATAAGACCGACTTCTTCCGCGAGCCGCAGCACTTCACTTTCTTGCGCGAAATCGCGATTCCCGCCTTGCTCAAGGCGCATGGGCGGAAAAACGCGAATCTGAAGATCTGGAGCTCGGCGAGCTCCACCGGCATGGAGGCCTATACGACGGCGATGGTGCTGGACGACATGACGCGGAACGGTTCGCGCTTCCAGTATCGCGTCCTCGGCACCGACATCTCGACCGCGGTGCTGCGTCTCGCCAGGGCTGCGATCTACAGCCGCGACGTGCTCGCTCCGGTGCCGGAAAACTTCGTGAAGCGTTACTTCCTGTCCTCGCGCGACAGGTCGCGCGGCGAGGTGCGGGTGGTGCCGGAACTGCGGAGCATGACGCACTTCATGAGGATGAACCTCATGGACAAGTCCTATCCCGTCGACCGCGACGTCGACATCATCTTCTGCCGCAACGTCCTGATCTATTTCGAGCGCGAGACCCAGCGCAAGGTGGTGGAGCAATTGTGCAGCCATCTGCGTCCGGGCGGCTATCTGTTGGTCGGGCATTCGGAATCGATGATTCACAGTGCCGTACCCGGGCTGAAGCAGGTTCAGCCAACCATCTTCCAGGTCTAGCCGGAGCGCAACCACGATGCCGAGGGAGAAAGTTCGCGTGCTGATCGTGGACGATTCGGCGTCGGTGCGCCAAATCCTGCTGACGATCCTGAGTGAAGACCCCGAGATCGAGGTGATGGCGACCGCGTCCGATCCGTTCGTGGCGGCCAAGCGGCTCGAGAAGGAGCTGCCCGACGTCATCATCCTCGACCTCGAGATGCCGCGCATGGACGGCATGACCTTCCTGCGCAAGATCATGGCGCAACGGCCGATCCCGGTGATCATCTGCTCCTCGCTCACGGAGGCGGGCTCCAACGTGATGTTCGAGGCGTTCGAGGCGGGTGCGGTCGACATCGTGCCGAAGCCGAAGATCGACACGCGGCAAGCGCTGCTCGAATGCTCAACGCGGCTGCGCGAGGCCGTGAAGTCGGCCGCCCGCGCCCGGGTGCGGCCGCGCGCGGAGCGCCGGGAGATCGAGAAGAAGCTGACCGCGGACGCGATCATTCCGCCGCCCGTGCAGGCCAAGGTCCGGCCGACCACGGAGCGCATCGTGTGCATCGGAGCCTCGACGGGCGGCACCGAAGCGCTCAACGACGTCCTCGAGATGTTGCCGGCCCATAGTCCGCCGATCGTCATCGTCCAGCACATGCCGGCAGGCTTCACCGCGGCCTTTGCCAGGCGGCTCGACGGCGTCTGCCAGATCCGGGTCAAGGAAGCCGAGGACGGCGAGCCGGTGCTGCCTGGCTGCGCCTATATCGCGCCCGGCGCGCGACACATGCTGCTCCAGCGCATCGGCCTGCGCTACCAGATCGCGATCAAGGACGGCCCGCCGGTGTCGCGGCATCGCCCGTCCGTCGACGTGCTGTTCCGCTCGGCCGCCCAGCACGCGGGCGCCAACGCCCTCGGCATCATCATGACGGGGATGGGCGACGACGGCGCCCGCGGGATGCTGGAGATGAAGAAACTCGGCGCCGCGACGCGGGCACAGGACGAAGAGAGCTGCGTGGTATTCGGCATGCCCAAGGAAGCCATCGCCCATGGCGGCGTCGAGAAGGTGGTGTCGCTGCACCAGATTCCGCGCGAGATCATGCAATGGTATCAGGCCGGTCACGTCGCGGTGGCAGGTTGAGCGCCATGTCCGTCATTCCCGCCGACACGCTTGCCGAGGCGACCGCCGCGACAGAGGACGTCTCCTCGCGCATCGAGGACGTATTCGCTCGCGTCGGTCATGAGCTCGGACGCGGCCATCTCATCTTCAAGGAGCTGAACCAGGGACTCGCAGCGCTTGCCTCGGAACTCTCCGGCGCGGAGATCGAAGGGGCCGCGACGGCGCTGCAGGAGATCGCCGCGCGGCTCAGCGAGCTGGCGCAGGCGCTTCCGGCCGAGACCGCCCTGCTCGAGACGATCGGAAAGAGCACGGCGGAGGCGTCTTCGCTGCTCAAGCCCCTGTTCAAGCACATCCAGATGATCACCATCATCGCCCGCAGCGCGCGGATCGAGGCCGCCTCGCTCGAGGGCGACCGCGAGGGCTTTCTCGCCTTCACGCAGGAGGCTTTCGATCTCGGCAAGGCCGTGCAGGGCGCGATCGAGGGCTGCGCGCGGGATCAGCAGCGCCTTTCGGATGCGGTCTACACCGCATTCGGCCGGCAGAAGGAGTTCGAAGGCCACTTCCGCAATCAACTGGAGGCGGAGAGCGCCGAACTCGGCTCGGCCTATTCCGGATTGCGCGATCAGCGCAGCAGCAGCAGCCATCTCGCCGATCTCGCCAGCGCTAGCACCAGGAAAATCGCCGAGGCGGTCGGCGGCGCGATCATCTCCTTGCAGGCAGGCGACAGCACGCGCCAGCGCCTCGAGCACGTCTTGCACGGCCTCGGCCTCGCCTCCGGGCACGCCCCGAGCCTCGTGCCCGAGCCGATCGCGAGCGAGGACGGGGCGCGCGCGGTCTGCCAGCTGCAGGCGGCCCAGCTCAGGGATGCCCAACGCGAGTTCGGCAGCGACATCGGCCAGATCGTTCGCGCATTGACCGCGATCCTGCACGATGCGGGCAGCGTGGTCGGTCACGGCCGCGCGCTGATCGGCGGCGAGGACGGCGGGTCATCGACGTTCCTGGCGCGCGTCAAGCAGACGCTGGCGCACGCCTCGACCCTGGTTGCGACTTGCGAGGGCGCCGGCCGCGCGGTGGACGAGGCGCTCGCGATCGTCGAGGACACGCTGGCCAAATTCCGCCAGGCCATCGCGGGGCTCGCCGAGGCGACGGTGGACATCACGCTGATCGGAATGAATGCGGGCCTCAAGGCAAGTCATCTCGGCAGCCGCGGCAGCGCCTTCGTCGTCATCGCCAACGAACTCAAGGCCACCGCCGACCACGTCGCCATGGGGGCAGGGCGCCTGAAGCCCGTGCTCGACGCGATCGAGCGCGCGGCCAGGTCGTTGAAGGAACTCCGGGTGCAGGGCGATCCGACGCAGCTCGCGCAACTCGAGCCGCAAATTCTCCAAGCGCTGCGTGAGGTCGAGGCCGGCAACGAACGGCTCGGCAAGCTGATGAGCCGGCTCGTCGAGGAGGGTGCGGAATTCGAGGAGCTGATGAACTCGGCGCAAGGCCTGATGACCACGCTCGGCGACGGCTCCGCGGCGTTGCCCGCGGTCGCGGTACGGCTCGAGGCCGCGACCGCGGGCGCGCAGAAGCCGCGGCCGCAAGCGCAGGACGAAGCGATGCTGGAGGACCTCTTCGCGCGCTACACGATGGAGCGCGAGCGTGAGGTGCACCGGCAATTCCTGCAAACGCTCGGCCTGACATCGGCCGCCAGCACGCGCAGGGTCGAAGCCGTGGAGACTGCGGACGACGGCATCGAATTGTTCTGATGGCGCTGCAGATGCGCCTCGCACCTGCCGAAATTTGACGGATTGACTTTGCAGGACGTTAACCTTTGCGCAATGCTCGCCGCGACGGTCATTGTCGTGCCCCAGAGTTGGTTGCAAATACGCATGGAATTCATGGGTGGATGTCTCCATGCTGAAAGAGGGCAAATACGCGGCGTGGTTCAGGACCGCGCAGGCGCAAGGCACCGGTATCGTGCATCTGGCCGAGGGTCGGATCTCGGGCAGTGACAGCTTCTTCACCTATGGCGGCTCTTATCATCTCGACGACGACCAGCGTTTCACGGCCGTCCTGACCACGCGGCGGCATGCCGACGGGCCGCCGACGGTGTTCGGGCTTGACGAAGTCGAAGTCGAGCTCTCCGGCGTGTGCAGCGGTGCGATGGCGACCTGCTCGGGCACGGCCCGGGAAGCGCCCGACGTAAGGTTCGAAGCGACGCTGATCTACAGCCAGGACGATGCGCCGACTGCCGGTGCAAGGTCGGCGGTGGTGAAGCTCAAGGCCGACAAGCTGCCCAAGAGGCTCGACGGCCGTTCGCGGGGTCGGCATCCGTTTGTGTCGCCAAAAACGTCGATCCCATGAACCGCGGCATCTTAGGTTCGTGTTGACGCTGTTGTCGCGAAAACGGAGTGCGATTGCACTGCGGCAACCCGGTCTTTAGAGGTGAAAGTTAGCTTGAGCCCATAACAGCGGGCGGGTAGGGAATATGCCTCAGATCTGGATGACGTATCAGGAGCTCGGAACACTTTGCGGCTGCAATGCCGACGAGGCCAGGACCGAGGCGCAGCACCTGCTGCTCGATCGCCGCCGGAGCCGTGATGGCAACACCCGAGTCAAGTTGAACGCAGTGTTGATCGCTAAATTCTTAGAGGCGGTTCGCGAATCGGACTCCGAGCTAGACGTTGCGATCGCAGCACTGCGTGAGACACATCAAAAAATGTCGACCGGGTTTCGGACGCGTAGAATTGCTTTCGGGCGCTAATCTGCCTGCGAGATGAAATCCCCTTTGCGATCTGCTGTTGGGGTTGGGTCGGTGACCTGGTGGCAGCGATAGCATTGTTTGCGCGACCAGGACGCCGATGATGCTGCCTGCCGGGCGAGAGATCAACCAAGCATCCTCCGGCTATTGATTAGCCCTTCTTTGCGCGTTTCGTATCCTTCGATCTGAGAGAAAGCCCGAGGCGCAACGCCATGCGCCTGACCGCATCCGGTGATCGCCCAAGCTGCTTTGCAGCACTCTCCAATGTGATTGAAGACTTGGCCAACTCCATGAGCCGGCGGTCCTCTTTGAATGACCAGGGTTTGCGCGCCATTCTTGCAATGATCCTATCGTACCATCTATCAAGACAAAGCCGCCAAGCGGACCCATGTTCGCTCGACGGCTTTGCTTGGGTGGGCCGGACCTGGGGAAGCCCGGTGTTGAGATGGATAGAAGTTTCCGAGAACTTCGCAACAAACAACGGGTATTAAGCTAACCTCTCAACCTTACTGGGCAGAGC
>JAEYTQ010000055.1 GCA_023433965.1 Pseudomonadota bacterium
CATTGGCACCACCCTGGGCCAAGCCGCGGTCGATCTCGCCCGCGATCTCGGCGAGGACACGAATGAGATGCGCGACGTCGCTGCGGGTGTTGTTGATGTTGGACTGGACCAGGACCGAGTTGCGCGAGGTCTTGTTGACCTGAATGTTGTACTCGTTTGCGAGAATGCCCTTGAACTGTGTGCCGTCATAGCCGGCCATGCCGCAGACCAGCGTCATCCGGGTTGGGTCGAGGCAGAACTCGTCCTCGTCCAGGCTCGTGAGCGTATTTGCCCAGTTCACGCCGGGCGCGAGAAAGTCGGTGAAGCCGCTTTGGCGATATTGCCCCGGCACCATGGCGTCGGCGCCGAGAATGCGGAAGTATTTCGAGATCAGCGAATTGTTGTTGACGGCCTGGCGGATGGCGAACGCGATTTCGATCGCATTGGCGACCAAGCCATATCCTTCCAACTCCATTTGCCGCCGCGAGATGTCGAGGCTGGCGATCAGCTGCTGGTTCGGGCTGGTGGAAGCGTGGGTGAAAACGGCTTCCTTGAACTGTTGCTCAACAGTGTGGAATTCGACGTCCTTGACCGATAGCATCGAGCCCTGGCGGATCGCCGACATCGACTTGTGCGTCGAGTTGGTCTGGTAGACCCGCAGGCGAATCTGGCGCGGATCCGGGATCAGCCGGGTTTTGAGCAGCACTTCGTCCGAAGGGTTCTTGCCGAGTTCGGCCTGCTGTTTCTCATAAGCCGCAACCGACTTCGGATCGCGCATCCACGCCTCGATCTCGTTGGCGGCGCCGAGACCGGTGCGGCGGCGCAGGAACGGCGAGAAGCGCGCAAACCCGAACCAGGCTTCGTCCCACAGGAAGATCAGGTCGGGCTTGATGGCGAGGCATTCCTCCATCACGCGGCGGGTGTTGTAGATGTGGCCGTCGAAGGTGCAGTTGGTGAGGTCGATCATCTTGACGCGGTCGAGCCGGCCGTCGACCTTGGCATTCAAGAGCGCCTGCTTGATGGTCTTCAGCGGCACCGCGCCGTACATCGAATATTCCGTCATCGGGAACGCTTCGACGTAAAGCGGCTGCGCTCCGGCGAGCACCATGCCGTAATGGTGCGACTTGTGGCAGTTGCGGTCAACGATCGCGATATCGCCGGGCGCGAGCAACGCCTGCACCGCCATCTTGTTCGACGTCGAAGTTCCGTTGGTGACGAAGAAGACGCGATCGGCACCGAGCGCCCGCGCCGCCTTCTCCTGGGCCTTCTTGATGTTGCCGGTCGGCTCCAGCATGCTGTCGAGGCCGCCGGTGGTGGCGCTGCTCTCGGCCAAGAATAGATTCGGGCCGTAGAACTCGCCCATGTCGCGAATCCAGTCGGACTTGAAGATCGACTTGCCGCGGGCGATCGGCAGTGCATGGAAGGTCCCGATCGGACGCTGCGCATACTTCTTGAGATTGTCGAAGAACGGCGTGTCGTAGCGATCCTGGATGCCTTCGAGAATCGACAGATGCAGCTCCAGAAGCTCTTCGACGGAATAGAAGATACGGCGAACCACATTCGCCTCGGGATTGCCCGCCAATTCCTCCACGTCGCGGTTGGAGATCATGTAGAGATCGAGTTCGGGCCTGACACGCTTGATGATCTGGGCGAGCCGCAGTGCCGATGCGTCGGTCTCGTCGTTGAGGCCGGCGGTGGCCATGATCGAGCGCAGCACCGGGGCATCGTGCCGCGAACGCAGGCCAAAGCCCTCGTTGATGATGACCGCGCCGATGTTGGGATTGAGCATCGTCGCGCAGAAGGCGTCCTCCAGGCTGCCGACGACGACCGGCTCGTAGATGAAGGCATCGACCGGACGCCGCAGCTTGCGCCATTCGGCAGCCAGCGCCGGCCATTGGGCGGGTGATACGCCGGTGACGATCAGCGTCTCGAAATAGGGGCGGCGCGCCGAATGGGCGCCAAAGCTCGGTGGCACCAATTCGGGCACATCGCCATTGCCGTCGTCCTTTGCACTCCAGTCGCCCGCGTGCTGACGGAAGGATCGCGTAGCCAGCGCCTGAGCAATCCTCGTCGCAAGGGCGAACGACGTCGCACCATCCCCGGCAGCCGCGGCTTCCCGCAGCGCCGCCATCAGCTGCAGACCGGGATAACCGTGATACTCCTCGGTGATCGACAGCTCGGCCAGCGCCGCATCGTAGGCCGCGCGATTGCCGACCCGCGCCCAAATCTTGGCGGCCTCTACCAGGTCGCGCCAATCGTCTGCCCGCGCGCCCGGTCCGGAAAAGAACTGGTCGATGCGCTTTTGCGCGGCCTTGGTCTCTTTGGACATATGTCTCTCTCCCGATCCATGGGGCGAAGGTGATGCGGGATCGTGCGTGGGGCGCAGGTCACTCCTTTGATCCAAGTCAACGGTCGCAGGCATTCTGATGCCGATGCTGCACCGCTCCCAATTTCATAAGGACCCTTCAGGCGGTTCATGGGGCGGAGCGCGCCTGATCCTCGTTCAGCAGGCTGTCGAGCGACCGCAGCCACTGCTTACTATCGGTTTTGTCGGCCAGCCCCTCGGCACGCAGGAGATCCCGGAGCTGCGCATGCGCACCGACGATGCAGAGGGTCACATTCCGCGACGCAAGTACGTCGTGGAGATCGTGCAGCATGCGTGCGCCCGCCAAATCGATGTAAGGCGAGGCCGAGAGATCGCAGGCTACCAGCCGGATGTCCGGCGATCTCCGCAGGGCCGCGAGCACGGTTTCCAGGATCGTCTCGGCGTTGATGTAGAGCAGCGATGCTTCGGGCCGGAACGCGACGATTCCTGTCAGCGGCTCGACCCCCTCGTGCCTCGCACTGTCTGAATAGCGGCCGCTGCCCGGCAACCGGCCGAGGAACGCGACATTCGGCCGCGACGCCCGCGCCAGCAGCAGGAAAATCGATGCGATCGAAGCCAGCAGAACGCCCTGGAGAATTCCGAGCAGAAGCACGGAGATCAGGGCAATCGCTGCCGCGTAGAAGTCAATCCGGCTGACCTGCCACATTCGGAGCAGCGAACGAATATCGACCAACCGATAAACGGCGGCCAAGACGACCGCCGCGAGCACAGCCTTGGGCAGGTTGGTCAGTAGATCCGTGAAGAACAACAGGCACAATCCGAGCGTCACGGAACAGATCACCAGGGCCAGCGGGGTGCGCGCACCGGCATTGTCGTTGACGGCCGATTGCGACAGGCCCCCGGCGACGGGATAGCCATGCCCCAAGGCGACGGCGAGGTTCGCCGCGCCCAATCCCAGAAACTCCTGGCGGACATCCAGCGGATAGCCGTGCTTGGCGGCAAAGCTGCGGGCCGCCGATACGCCTTCGATATAGGCCAGCAGCACGCAACCCGCCGCGAGCGGAAACAGATCGTCGAACTCCAGCAGACCGAACGTCGGGATCGAAAGTGCCGGCAGCCCCTCCGGTATCTTCCCTGTGACGGGCACGCCGACGGCCGGCCAGCCCAGAAGCGTTGCCAGGATGATCGCAAGTGCAACAACGGTGATGCCGATGGGTTTTCCCGGCAGAAACCGTTCGCCGAGCAGAAGCAACGAGAACGCGACCGCGCCGATGCCTAACACCAGCGGATCGATGCTGCCGAGCTGCCCGACCAGCCTGATGGCGCGGTCAAAGAAATTGTGGCCTCCGCCGGCTACCCCTAGCAGGCTCGGCAACTGACTCATGATGATGGTGAGCCCGGCCCCCGCCTTGAACCCCACCAGGATA
>JAEYTQ010000116.1 GCA_023433965.1 Pseudomonadota bacterium
CGCGTCGAGCAGCTGAAGAAGTTCATGTGGATCACGACCTGCATTTCGTCCGCGGTGCTGGAGAACAAGAACTACAAATACGTGTTCCGGCCGCAGGCCTCCGGCGATCAGTTCGGCATGATGACGATGGACTTCATCGCCCAGAACACGAAGGAGAAGCTGGGCAAGGATCCGAAGGACCTGCGGGTCGCCATCATCCATGAGGACGGCGCCTACGGCGTCGACGTCGCCAAAGGCAATGAGGCCGGCGCCAAGAAGGCCGGTTTCAACATCGTGCTGAGGGAGGGCTATTCGGCTACGGCCCCCGACTTGTCCGCGCTGGTCACCAAGCTGAAGCGGGCCAAGCCCGATGTGGTCTTCCACACCGGCTACAACCCCGACATCACCCTGTTGCTCCGGCAAGCCCGCGAGCAGGGGCTGAAGTTCGGCGCGCTGGTAGGACATGGCGCCGGCTACGGGGTCTATGAGAAGCTGAAGGAAGGCCTGGGCGCCGACGTCAACTACGTCTTCAACACCGATCCGATCTCGATCTGGCTCGCCAACCAGAAGACCATGGATCCGAAGCTGCCGCCGATCATCAAGGCGGTTGGCGAGGAGTTCGACAAGCGCAAGCCGGGCCTCGCCATCCGTTCAGCCCATGTCGGCATGGCGGCGTCCAACACCTACCTGTTCCTGAACGACGTGCTGCCGCGGGCGATCAAGAAATATGGCGGCATCGATCCCGATTCGCTTCGCAAGGCAGCACTCGACACCGACCTGCCCGAAGGCGGCACCATGCTCGGCTTCGGCGTCAAATTCCACGGCGAGGGCTCGCCAATGGCCGGGCAGAACGAACGCTCGTTTCCGGTCGTGATCCAGTACGTCGACGACAAGTCCTATGTGGTGTGGCCCAAGAGTCAGGCGCAGCGCGAGGCCGTGCTGCCGCTGCCCAAGGGCACCACCTACAGCAACCAGTAGCGGCGGAGAGCCCTGGTGTTGGAAGTCAGCGGCCTGGTGAAGCGGTTCGGTGGCTTCACCGCCGTCAACAACGTGTCGTTCCGGGTCGAGCAGGGCGAGATCCTCGGCCTGATCGGCCCCAACGGCTCGGGCAAGAGCACGATCTTCAACATGCTCTCCGGCACGCTGGCGCCGACCTCCGGCTCGATCCAGTTCGGCGGCTCCGAGATCGCGGGCCTTGCTCCGCACCGGATCATCAACCGCGGCATCGGCCGTACCTTCCAGATCCCGCGCCCCTTCCGCCGCCTGACCATCTTCGAGAACGTCGCGCTGGCCGGCTTCTACGGCCAGGGCCGCCATAGCCGCGCCAAGGCCGAGGAGGCGGCCGAGCGCTCCCTGGCTATGGTCGGCCTGCCGACCGATCGCCATGCCGGCGTCGATGGGCTCGGCGCAGCCGGGCTCAAGAAGCTCGAGCTCGCCAAGGCGCTCGCCACTGCGCCAACGCTGTTGCTCGCCGACGAGAGTCTCGGCGGGCTCGACGAGGCCGAGATGGACCAGGCCGCCGACATGCTGCGCAACATCCGCGACGAGCTCGGCATCACCATTATCTGGGTCGAGCACATCATGGGCGTCCTAATGCGCGTTGTCGACCGCGTCATGGTGCTCGATCACGGCGAGAAGATCTCGGAAGGCCTGCCGAGCGCCGTCGCCGGCGATCCGCGCGTCATCGAGGTCTATCTCGGCACCGATGCCGAGACCACGCAGGCCGCGGCCGCCGAAGCGCGCCGCCGGGCGGGGGGCTAGCCGATGCTGGAGCTTCGCGGCGTCAATGCCGGCTATGGCACCTTCCAGGCGCTGTTCGACGTCGATCTCGAGGTCAGGGCCGGCGAAGCCGTCGGCGTCATCGGTCCCAACGGCGCGGGCAAGACCACCTTGATGCGCGTCATCTCCGGCCTGATCCGTCCCTCGCGCGGATCGATCAGGATGGAAGGCGTCGACCTCGTGACGACGCCGTCGCACAAGATCGTCAGCCTCGGCATCGCGCATGTACCGGAGAACCGGCGGCTGTTTCCCCAGCTCACGGTCGACGACAACCTCAAGATGGGCGCCTTCATGAAGCAGGCGCGGGACCATTACGCCGAGCGCCTCGAGGTCGTGTTCGACCTGTTCCCGCGCCTGAAGGAACGCCGTCACCAGATGGCCGGCACCATGTCCGGCGGCGAGCAGCAGATGTGCGCGATCGGCCGCGCGATGATGTCCAATCCGAAGCTGCTGCTGCTCGACGAGCCGTCGGCGGGTCTCGCGCCGGTCGTGGTGCAGCAGGTGTTCGAGCTGGTGAAGCGGATCCGCGCCAGCGGGCTGACGGTGCTGATCGTCGAGCAGAACGTGCAGCAGGTTCTGAAGGTTGTCGACCGCGCCTACCTGATCGAGGCGGGCACGATCAGGGCGTCGGGCAGCTCGGCAGAGATGCTGGCGAGCGACACGGTCAAGGAAGCGTATCTCGGGGTGTGATGGGCATGCAGGCATTCCTCGATATCTTCGACATCTACCTGCTGGAGGCCGTGATCAACGGCATCCTGCTCGGCGGCGTGCTCGCGCTGCTGGCGCTCGGGCTCAACCTGATCTTCGGCGTCATCGACGTGACCTGGATCTGCTATGCCGAGCTCGTGATGATCGGCATGTACGGCATGTATTTCATGGTGCAGTATTACGGCCTCAGCTATTTCGTTGCCGCCCCGTTCACCATCCTTCTGGTCGCCGTGCTCGGCGCGGCGCTGCACTACCTGGTGATCGCGCCGCTGCTGACCGCACCTCCGATCAATCAGCTGCTCGCGACCGGCGGCGTGCTGTTCGTGCTGCAGAGCTTTGCCACCGTCGCCTTCGGCATTGACTTTCGTAATCTCGGCATCCGCCTGCCAGTGCTCGCATTCGGCGACATGAATTTCAGCTACGCTCGGCTGCTGTCCTTCCTCGCTGCGCTGGTCGGCATGGTCGTGGTCTACCTGTTCATGACGCGCACCTTCACCGGCACAGCGATCCGCGCCATCTCCCAGGAC
>JAEYTQ010000163.1 GCA_023433965.1 Pseudomonadota bacterium
CCGGCCAGGGGCACCACGCTTCGCCCTTTGGGCTTCGCGTGGCACGGCCATGCGAAGCCCAAAGGACAAGGCGTGACGTCGGAGCCTCTTGGCGAAGACGGACAGTCGCTGCACAACCCAGACAGCAAGACACGCTTCTACGTCCGTCGGCCATCAGGACTATCTTGCCGAGTACGTGACCGCCTCGATCTTGTGACCGTCTGGATCGCGGACGAACGCCCCGTAGTAGTTGAGGTCGTAGTTCGGCCGCAGCCCCGGAGCCCCATCATCGCTGCCACCGTGCTTCAATGCAGCTGCGTAGAAGCGATCGACCATCGCGCGGTCCTCGGCGGCAAAGGCGACATGACTGCCGTTACCTACGGTCGCAGGTTTTCCGTCGATGGGAACCTGAACGCTGAAGTGAAAAGTGCCGCTTCCGTAGCCCAGTCCACCCCCGTCCTCGGACATCGGCATGATGCCGACGATGGGCAAGACGGCATCGTAGAAGCGTTTCGCGCTCTGAACATCATTCGTCCCTACCGAGACATGGTGAATCACAACGACCTCCCGTTCGGATGTTGCCTCGTAACGGCAATTTTCCAGCCGTTGTTTCCATGCTCAAGCGATCGAAGCGCCAGGGAACCCCGTCCCACACGTCGCTTTATCTACGAAGGAAGCAGGACATGGACACACGCGTCAGGCATTGCAAGGCTCGGATCGGCCTGGTGGACACTTTCTACCGAGAAGCAGGACCGGAGCGCGCGCCCGTCATCCTCCTGCCGCACGGCTATCCCTGTTCATCCTACGAATTCCGCAATCTGATGCCGCGGCTGGCCGACAAATGGCGGCTGATTGCTCCCGACTATCCCGGGTTCGGCTACAGCGGGACACCTGATGACTTCGACTACGGCTTCGACGGCTATGCCGCGTGGCTGGACCAGTTCGTGACGCATCTGAAGATCGATCGCTTCGTGATCTACCTTCATGATTTCGGCTCACCGGTCGGGGCCAGGCTGGCGATCATGCGGCCCGAGCGCGTGATCGCCCAGATCATCCAGAACGGTGACATCCCGTACGAAGATGCGCTGGGCCCGAAATACGCCGACATCGAGAAGTCCTGGTCACTGCCCGATCAGGAGATGCGTGCGGCGATGAGGGAGGCTGTCACCGAAGAGAATTTCCGCGACGAGTTCCTGAATGACGTGCGCCCAGACCTGGCTCGACTCATTGCGCCGGACCTCTGGCAATTGCACTGGTCGCTGATGACCGAGCGGCGGAAGGAAGCCGCTGCAGACGTTCTGTTTGGCCTGAAGGCCAACCGCCAATGGTTTCCCGAGCACCGCCGATTTCTTCAGCAGCACAAGCCCCCGACATTGATCCTGTGGGGGCCACAGGACCACTACATGCCAGAAGAGTCAGCGCGAGCCTATCTCCGCGACCTCCCGGATGCCGAACTGCATCTCCTGGACGGCGGCCATTGGCTGCTTGAAACCAACCTCGATGAGGTTGTCTCGCTCATGCGCTCATTTCTCGGGCGGCTGGAATCGCGCGTCGCAGAGCCGCTCCGGCATTGACGGCGATTGCGGCCGCGGCGCCGGCGCCGGCGAGCCTCTCAAGTCACCCGGACATTCGACTTCGCCGAGTAATTCCCTATATCGTGCGGCATGATTGGTAATGCAGCGGATAGCTTCGATGGCCAGGAGACGCACGACGGATACGGACGCCGGCGATCTGCCGCGCTATCTGGTTTGGGTCCGAGGTCTCGAAGGCCCTGAGCCGCAAAAATGGATGGCGATGGATTTCGGTGTCGGCGACTGGAAGCGACCGCTGGTGCTGGCGTATCTGGAGTTGCCGGAAGAGGAGCGGTCCCTCTCGCTGTCGGTCCTGGCGCGGCGATATCCGCCGCCGCGTGTCGACCTGCCGTGAAAGCAGCGGCGGCTCGGCGGCGCTCCATCACCCGCAATGTCCCCGCAGATGGCGGTCCCATGACTTCCCCGCCCCCATGATTATGGGTGTCCCGGCGTCCGCGCCGCGGCTAAACTTGCCTTGCGCCGCGGGGACACGCGGGTCGCGGGACCATGATCATGAGCGAACAGGGCGCGACGGGTGAGACCATCACCATCCTCCTCGTCGAAGACGACGCACCGACCTGCTGGCGCCTTCAGGATGCGCTGGTCAAGGCCGGTTATGAGGTGCGCAGCGCCG
This sequence comes from Pseudomonadota bacterium, assembly GCA_023433965.1. Classification (GTDB taxonomy): domain Bacteria; phylum Pseudomonadota; class Alphaproteobacteria; order Rhizobiales; family Xanthobacteraceae; genus Bradyrhizobium. The sequence continues at coordinate 2,185 of JAEYTQ010000163.1, forward strand.
GTACGCTCGCAGAGGCGCGGCAGGCCCTCGGCGCCGGCGCGCCGCGCGTGCTGCTGACGGACCTGCGGCTGCCCGACGGGCACGGCGTCGAACTGATCCGCGAGACGAGGCAGCGCTTCCCCGACACCGAGATCATGGTGATCTCCGCACTCGGCGACGAGGAGAGCGTGATTTCCGCGATCACGGTCGGCGCCACCGGCTATCTGCTCAAGGACGCCTTCCCCACCGACATCGCCACCACCGTTCGCGACCTGGTCGCGGGGCATTCGCCGATCTCGGCCTCGATCGCCCGTTTCATCGTCCGCAGAACACAGGGTGCCGCCCAGAATGCGGCGGAGCCGCCGCCCGGCCCCGTACTCAACACCGCCAGGCTGACGCCGCGCGAGATCGACATCCTCTGGGGCATCGCCAAGGGCTTCAGCTATGCCGAGATCGCGAGCCATCTCGGCCTGTCCAAGCAGACCGTGCCGGGCCACATCAAGAACATCTATCGCAAGCTGGAAGTGCACACGCGCAGCGAAGCGGTGTTCGAGGCGGTGCAGCAGGGCCTGATCAAACTGTGAGCGAGATCGCGGCAAAAGCACCGACCAAGGCACCTGCGAAGGCACCGGCCAGACCCGCGCGGCGGCGGCTGCTGGCCTCGCGCCTCGTGCCCTATCTGCTGCTCCAGGCGCTGATCGTGATCGTCACCCTCCTCGGGCTCCGCCTGCTGCAGCCGACCGATCCCGAAGATTTCGCCCTGAGCGATTTTTCGGTGCGCGAGGACGGCCTGACCCGCCCCGTGACACTGCCGCATTTCACCTCGTCGCGCTATTCCCTGGCCGACCCGCCGTTCTACAGCGGCGCCTTCACCTTCCACCGCGACGATGCGGCCTCTGGCTGGTCGGTGTTCCTGCCGCGCTTCAGCAACGCGGTGGAGGTCGCCGTCAACGGCGTCGTCGTGCTCGACTCCCGGCGCGATGCCAACGCCAACCGGCCCGACCGTAACACGCCTGAGATCGCGCTCATCCCCGCTTCGCTGCTGCGCGAGGGCGCAAACGAGATCACGGTGCGGCTGTTCGTGTGGGGACCGCTCAAGGGCTTTCTCGACACCGTCTATGTTGGACCGGATGCCGCGCTGCGCCCGGCCTATGAGACCCGCACGCTGCTGTTCGTCACGCTGCCGGTGGTGTTCTCGGCTTGGCAGGCGATCCTGGCCGTCATCCTCGCGATCATGTGGCTGATGCGGCGCCACGAGCCGGTCTATGGCGTGCTGGCCGCGGCGATGGTGCGCGGCGTGGTGCAGGCGTTCGCGCCGCCGCCGGTGCCGCCAGCCCCCGTCTCGCGGCTTGCCGCGGTGCTGCTGGCCTCCGCACCGGTCGAAAGTGCGC
>JAEYTQ010000288.1 GCA_023433965.1 Pseudomonadota bacterium
AAGCTCGTGGGAACCGTGCGGCTGTGGCACGTCAGCGCCGGAGGCAGGCCTGCCCTGGTCCTCGGACCGCTGGCGGTCGACCCTGCCTGCCGCGAGCTCGGGATCGGCGCCGCGCTGATGCATCAAGCGCTGGCTGCCGCCCGGGCGCGCGGGCATGGCGCCGTGATCCTGCTCGGCGATGCCCCCTATTACGCGCGCTTCGGCTTCTCGACGGAGAAGACGGCGGGGCTCGCGCTGCCCGGCCCGTTCGAGCGCGACCGCCTTCTGGCGATCGAGTTCACTGAGGGCGCGCTGGACGGCGCCACGGGGATGATCGTCCCGACCGGCGCGGCCCTGCCCAAACGGAGGTCGGTTCGCGCACCTGTGGCGCACGCGGCCTGAGGGATCGCTGACGTAGCGAAGACCGCGGCCGCATCGAGTGGCAACGCCTGGCTGCGCCTGCGCCAAGCCCGTTCCTTGGGGGTTGCGCAGGCGCCGGAAACGCCCTTTAACCCCCACGAAAATTCCCTTCAGTCGAGGCCCATGCCCATGTCCCGTCGCCTGATCTCCACCGGCTCTCCGTTCGAGAAGACCGCCGGCTACAGCCGCGCCGTGATCGACGGCGAGTTCGCCTTCGTCGCGGGCACCACCGGCTATGACTACACCACCATGACGATGCCGGCGGATGTCACGAGCCAGTCACGCAACTGCTTCAAGACCATCGAGGCCGCCCTGAAGGAGGGCGGATTCGAGATGGCCGACATCGTGCGTGCGACCTATTACGTCACCGACGCCAGCTCCATCGACGCCCACTTCGCCGTCTGCGGCGAGGTTCTCGGCGACATCAGGCCGGCCGCGACCTTGCTGGTCGTCAGCGCCCTCGCCAGGCCCGAGATGAAGGTCGAGATCGAAGTCACCGCAAAGCGCCGCAGCGTCTGACAAGCGCCGCAGCGCCTGATCCATCCCTTGCCTGCCCGCACGTTCCGGAGAATCCATTCCATGAGCCCTCCCTCGCAGATCTACGCGAAGATCACCGGTCCCATCGTCATGGTCGGCTTCGGCTCCATCGGCAAAGGCACCTTGCCGCTGATCGAGCGGCATCTCGACTACGACAAGTCGCGCGTCACCGTGATCGATCCCAAGGACGAGGGCCGCAAGGCGCATTGCGAGAAGCACAATGTGCGCTTCGTCCAGAAGGCCGTGACAAAGGACAACTATCGCGAGTTGCTGTCGCCGCTGCTCACCGAAGGCGGCGGCCAGGGCTTTTGCGTCAATCTGTCGGTCGACACCGGCTCCACTGACATCATGGAGCTCTGCAACGAGCTCGGCGCGCTCTATATCGACACCGTCAACGAGCCCTGGCTCGGCTTCTATTTCGATTCATCCAAGGGACCGGAAGCCCGCTCCAACTACGCGCTGCGCGAGGTGACGCTGGCCGCCAAGCGCGCGCGTCCGGCGGGCTCGACCACCGCCGTCTCCTGCTGCGGCGCCAATCCCGGCATGGTCTCGTTCTTCGTCAAGCAGGCGCTGCTCAACGTCGCCGCCGATCTGAAGCTCAACGCGCCCAAGCCGAAGACCCGGGCCGAATGGGCGGATCTGATGCGGCAGGCCGGCATCAAAGGCATCCACATCGCCGAGCGAGACACCCAGCGCTCGAAGAAGCCGAAGGAGCCCGACGTCTTCGTCAACACCTGGTCGGTGGAAGGTTTTCTGTCCGAAGGCGTGCAGCCGTCCGAGCTCGGCTGGGGCACTCACGAAAAATGGATGCCCGAGAATGCGCGCACTCACGAAACCGGCTGCGGTGCCGCCATCTATCTGATGCAGCCCGGCGCCAACACGCGCGTGCGCACCTGGTGCCCGACCCGCGGCGCGCAATACGGCTTCCTCGTCACCCATAACGAGTCGATCTCGATCTCCGATTACTTTACGGTGCGCGACGCCTCGGGCACGGCAATCTACCGGCCGACCTGCCACTACGCCTATCATCCCGCCGACGACGCCGTGCTGTCACTGCACGAGATGTTCGGCCGCGCCGCGAAGATGCAGGAGAAGCACCACATCCTCGACGAGAACGAGATCGTCGACGGCATCGACGAGCTCGGCGTGCTGCTGTTCGGGCACGACAACAATGCCTATTGGTACGGTTCGCAGCTCTCGATCGAGGAGACCCGCGCGCTCGCGCCCTATCAGAACGCCACCGGCCTGCAGGTGACCTCCGCCGTGCTCGGCGGCATGGTGTGGGCGTTGGAAAACCCGAACGAGGGCATCGTCGAAGCCGACGAGATGGATTTCGAGCGCCTCCTCGAAATCCAGCTGCCGTATCTCGGCCCGGTGAAGGGTTATTATACCGACTGGACGCCGCTGACGGACCGTCCCGGACTGTTCCCTGAGGATATCGACACCAGCGATCCCTGGCAGTTCAGGAACATTCTGGTGCGGTGATCCCCGCCGCTCTCCACCCCGTCGTTCCGGGGTGCCGTTTGGCGCAGGCCCGGAATCCATCGGGCGACAGAATGCGCGGATAGATGGATTCTCAGGTGCGCAATTGCGCACCATGGCTCACGCTACGCGCCCCGGAATGACAGCGGAGAATCCTACTTCTTGTCGATCGGCGGCGCGATCTTCTCCGCTGGGGCCGGAGGCAGTGCCGGTTGGACGGCGGTCGCCGCGCCCTGGGTCTGCGGATCCGGGCGCGCCGGCTCAGGGGCCGGCGTGGTCGGGCGATCACCGCCAGGCTTGGCCTCCGCGGGCTTGTTCTGATCCTCGGAAGGCGTGCCCTGGAGCGGCGGCGTAGCCTGCGCCAGCTCCATCCGGCTTTCGGCACGGATCTGGGCGAGCGACATCACCGACACCAGGATTCCTGCCGCGAACAGCGAGGCGGCGACGGTCAGGTCGAGCTTCAATCTGCGTTTGTCATCTTGGCCGGGCATGTCGGTCACCGCCTTTGTCAGCGGAATCAACGAAATTGCCCGACCGGGGTTCCGTCCGCGGCAAGGCGGGAACTGCCCATCTGCGCGCCAAAACGCCGCGCTCATTCCGTGGTGCTGACTTCCCACGTAGCGTGCCGCACGCCCGGCAGATGCTGGAGATCGGTCGCGACAGCGTTCAGCTCGTTGGGATCGACCGCGGTCGCGACCAGCTTTGCGGCGATCTCCAGAACGTCCTCGCCGATCTCGGCAACATCGATATCGGCCACCGAATACTTCGCACTCTCGAGCTTCTCGACCAGACGGTCACGCATGTCCGGGAGAGCGTCCGCGGCGACGGCAAGCTTGAAATAATACGTCGCCTCGAGCGCCTTCTCGTTCAGCGGAATGCGGTTGATGGCATTGACCAGCGGGCGCAGCATGGTGTTGCCGGCGATGACGAAAACGGTCAGCGCCGCAGCTTGCGCAATCATGTCGGCCCCGGCGCAGGAGCCGACCGCCGCGGATGCCCACAGCGTCGCCGCGGTGTTGAGCCCGCGCACGTCCATGCCCTGCTTCATGATGACGCCGGCCCCCAAGAAACCGATGCCGGAGACCACATAGGCGATCACGCGTACCGCACCGTCGGCACCTGCCAGATTCATGGCGAGATCAACGAAAGCAGCGGCGCCCACCGCGACCAGCACATTGGTGCGCAGGCCCGCGGTGCGCTGGCGGTATTGCCTCTCGGCGCCGATCAGGGTGCCCATCACGAAGGCCGTGGTCAGGCTGGCCAGCGTGTCCGCGAAATCGGCGAGCTGGAAGGTCGTGAGAAAGCGCATGGTCCCCTATACGGCCGGAACCATGACAGATTAAAGCTCCAGCAGCCCGCCATCCCCATTTTCGTCGGCAAATGCCAGCAGCGTGCCCTTCGCATTCCAGCCGATCGCGGCGACGGGGGGCGTGCCGTTGCGGCGGACCAGGATCTCCGCACCATCTTCCAGACGCACCATCAGCACGGTGCCGTCGCTGTAGCCGCAGGCCAGAATGTCGTTCTTCGGATGACAGGCGACGACCGCGACGCGGGCCTGGAGCGGCGCCAGCATCGCGGGCTCCTTGCCCATCGGACCGTCCTTGCTGGCGAACGGCCAGATGATGACGGTGTCGGCGCCGGAGGTCGCGAGCCCCTTGCCGCCCGCGCTCCAGGACATCGAGCGGACCCGGCCGGGATAGCCGGTCATGCGCATGTGCCTGTTGTCGGCGAGACGCCAGCCGTGCAGCGCCGGCTCGTGCATCGCAGTGACCAGGAACTTGTTGTCCGGGCTGAAGGTGACCGCGTGGTGCGAGCCGGCCCAGGGCAGGAATTCGGCCGACCCTTCCATGTTGGGAAACCACAACGTCACGCCGTTGTAATGGGCAATCGCGAGTCGCAGGCCCTTCGGCGCGAAGGCGAGGCCGCCGACGGTCGAGGGCACCTCGAGCGATTTCTCCTCGGCCTTGCCGCTCTTCACGGTGGCCGTCTTGCCGGCCGACCAGGCGAAGGCACCGTCGGCGTGCAATGCCACCGCGTCGATCCAGCGCCGCTTCGGGTCGGTGGCAAGCAGCGTCACCTCGCCCTTGGCGCCGAGCGCGACGACCTTGCCGTCGTCGCCGCCCATCAGGAGGCGTTTGCCGTCGGAGGCGGTGGAGAGAATGCCGCCGCTGTGCACGGCGACGGTCGTGATCTCACCCTTGGCATCGGCGAAGGCGACGCTCTCCTCGCCGCCGACGAAGGCGGCTCGGGGCCCAAGGAAGTGCACCGAGGTCACGGCCATGCCGAGCGTAATGGGCTTGACTCGGTCGGTGACAGAGACGATCGAGGCGGAATCGGGGGGTGGCGTAAACTCCTTCATCACGAAACGATGCAGCTCTCGAAGCCCTCGCGAATGGCCTTCTCCGGCAATTCGCGGCCGATGAAGACGAGACGGCTCTCGCGCTTCTCGCCCTCCTTCCACTTCCGCTGGTGGTCGCCCTCCAGCATCATGTGGACGCCCTGGAAGACGTAGCGGTCGTCGTCGTCGTGGAAGGCGAGGATGCCCTTGGAGCGCAGGATCTTGCCGCCCTCGACCTGCACCAGGTTCTGCAGCCAGGGCATGAACACGTTGGGATCGAGCGGCTTGTCGGTCTTGAGCGAGAGCGACTGCATGTCCTCGTCGTGATAATGCTTCAGGCCGTGACCGTGATCATGGTGGTGATGGTCGTGGCCGTCATGGTGGTGATGATCATGGTCGTGGTCATGATCGTCGGCTGCAAGGAAGTCCGGCTCGATCTCGAGGATGCGGTCGAGATCGAAGGCGCCGCGGTCGAGCACGTCGGCCAGCGCCACCGAGCAGCGCTCGGTGCGATGCAGCTTCGCATAGGGATTGATGCCGCGGATGCGGGCCTCGACCTCGGCAAGCTCGCCCTTGTTGACGAGGTCGGTCTTGTTCAGAACGATGACGTCGGCGAAGGCGATCTGGTTCTTGGCCTCGGGCGCGTCCTTGAGCCGGTCGGACAGCCATTTGGCGTCGGCGACCGTGACCACCGCATCGAGCCGCGCGTTCTTCTGCACGTCCTCGTCGACGAAGAAGGTCTGCGCGACCGGCGCCGGATCGGCAAGCCCGGTGGTCTCGACGATGATGGCGTCGAACTTACCCTTGCGCTTCATCAACCCGTCCATGATGCGGACGAGGTCGCCGCGCACGGTGCAGCAGATGCAGCCATTGTTCATCTCGAAAACTTCCTCATCGGCGCCGATGATGAGGTCGTTGTCGATGCCAATCTCGCCGAATTCGTTGACGATGACGGCGTACTTCTTGCCGTGATTCTCGGACAGGATGCGGTTGAGCAGCGTGGTCTTGCCGGCCCCGAGATAGCCGGTCAGCACGGTCACGGGAATTTTCTGGGAGGTCGCTTCAGACATAACAACTCCGGACTTCGGGCTTGTCGCGCGACGCGAGGCGGGTGGCCCTGCCCTAATGGTCAAGCGCGCTGGTCAGGGCCTTTATATTGTGCCTGACCATGTCAATGTAAGTGGGTGCAGGCCCCTTTTCGCCGGTCAAACCGTCGGAAATCAAGGTCCCGCCGACCTTGGCGCCGGTCTCGGCCGCGATGCGGCGGATCAGCCGGTCGTCGCTGATATTCTCCAGGAACACCGCCGGGATCCTCGCGGCCTTGATCTGGCCGATGATGGCGGCAATGTCCCGCGCGCTCGGCTCCGTTTCGGTGGAGACGCCGAGGGGAGCGATGAACCGGATACCGTACTCGGCGGAAAAATAGCCGAAGGCGTCGTGGGTGGAGATCACCTTGCGCCGCTCGGCCGGGATTTTCGAGACGGCCTCGCGGACCTCGCGGTCGAGCGTTTCGAGCTTTTCCAGATAGGCCTTGGCCTGGGCGCGGAAGAACTCGGCGTCGTCAGGAGCGGCCGCGGCCAGCGCATTGGCGATGTCGGTGACGTAGATCCTGGCGTTGGGAACGGATTGCCAGGCATGGGGATCGGCGGCC
>JAEYTQ010000189.1 GCA_023433965.1 Pseudomonadota bacterium
GCTCGGGCTCTCCATCGGTTTTACGGGCATCCTGACCTTCAAGAAATCGGAGGCCTTGCGCGCGCTCGCGGCGGAACTGCCATCCGATCGTATTCTGGTCGAAACGGACTCGCCTTACCTTGCACCCGGCAAGTTCCGAGGCAAGCGCAACGAGCCGGCCTATGTGGTCGAGGTCGCAAAAGTGCTGGCGGAGACGCGCGGCGTGTCGCTGGACGAGATCTCGCGCCAGACGACGGAAAACTTCTTCCGCCTGTTCTCGAAGGTGAACGCTTGAAACGGGACGCCGCATGACATTGACGTTGACGATCCTGGGCTGCGGCTCGTCCGCCGGTGTGCCGCGCCCGGCGCTCGGCTGGGGCGCCTGCGATCCCAACAATCCCAAGAACCGCCGCAGGCGTTGCTCACTATTGGTCGAGCGGACCTCCGAGCACGGCACCACGCGCATCGTGATCGACACTTCGCCGGACCTGCGCGAGCAATTGCTTTCCACCAACGTCGATCACATCGACGCCGTGTTCCTGACGCATGAGCACGCCGACCAGACCCACGGCATGGACGATCTGCGTTCGGTCGTGATGCACATGGGGCGCCGTATCCCGACCTATTTCAACCAATCCACCGCCAAGGACATCCTGTCGCGGTTTTCTTATTGCTTCATCTCGCCGGAAGGCAGCGACTATCCACCAATTCTGACGCGGCATTCGATCGAGGCGGGCGAAAGCCAGACCGTCCTGGGGAAGGGCGGTGCAGTGACAATGACCGCCTTTCTGGTGCAGCACGGCAACATTCCGGCGCTCGGCTACCGCATCGGGAATGCCGCGTACACGCCCGATCTCAACGACATCCCGCGCGAGAGCTGGGGCGCCCTGGAAAATCTCGATCTCTGGATCGTCGACGGCCTGCGCTACACCAGCCATGTCAGCCATTTCAGCATCAACGACGCGCTATCCTGGATCGAGCGTTTCAAGCCGAAGCGCGCGGTGATCACCAACATGACAGCCGATGTCGATTACGAGGTCATCAGGCAGTCGCTGCCCGCAGGCGTTGTGCCGGCCTATGACGGGCTGCGGCTAGAGACGCACTAAACCCGGGGTGGAAATTCTCCTGCCAGCAGGCATAGACCTTGCTTGCACCGGCCCCATCATGTTGATCTAACGTCTGAAAGACAGGCGTTGGGCAGGGCGGTATTCAAACGGGACCGGCAATCGGATGCCATCGTCGGTCAAATCGCTCATGCGAGGATGGGGATCGCGTTGGCAGATGACGGCATAGGGACTCAAGGACCGGTGCGACGCGCTCTGGACCTCCTTTATCTCGGCGCGGGCTATGCCGCGGGCGTCTTCCTGGTCGCGATCTTCGCAATCATGATGGTGATGTCGGTCGGGCGCCAGTTTGCGCTCAACATTCCCGCCGGCGACGATTTCGCGTCCTGGTGCATGGCGGCGATGGCGTTCCTCGGTCTCGCTCACACCTTCAAGCGCGGAGAGATGATCCGCGTGGGCCTGCTACTGGAACGTCTGCACGGGCGAACCAAGCAGATCGCGGAGGTCGTGGCGCTCGGGATCGCCGCCGCCTTCATCCTCTACTTCACCCGTCATGCGGTGCAGATGACCTACGATTCCTGGCGCTTCAACGACGTGGCGCAGGGCGTCGTGGCGCTTCCGCTCTGGATTCCCCAGCTCGGCTTTGCCGGTGGCCTCGTGATCCTCTCGATCGCCCTGATCGACGAGATGGTCAACGTCATCCGCGGCAACCGTCCGAGCTACGAGAAGGGCTCGCCCGACGAAACTCCGGAAGAGTTCGTCGAGCGCATCTCGCAGGGTGGTGGGGGCTGACCATGGCCAATTTCGGCATGATCGAGCTGTCCTTCATCCTGCTCGGCGTCATGATCCTGCTGCTGGGAAGCGGCGTCTGGATCGCGGTCTCGCTCGGGCTGGTCGGCTTCGTGGCGATGGCGCTCACCACGAGCCTGCCGCTCGGCACCGTCCTTGCGACCACCACCTGGAGCGCGAGCTCGTCCTGGACGCTAGCGGCGCTGCCATTGTTCATCTGGATGGGAGAGATTCTCTTCCGCACCAAACTGTCGGAGGAAATGTTCCGCGGCCTGTCGCCTTGGGTGCAGTGGCTGCCGGGACGGCTGACACATGTCAACGTGATCGGCTGCGGCATCTTCGCGGCGGTATCGGGCTCGTCAGCGGCGACCTGCGCCACGATCGGCAAGATCGCGCTGCCGGAGCTCGACAAGCGCGGCTACGACAAGGGCCTGAGCCTCGGCTCGCTGGCAGGCGCGGGCACCCTCGGTCTCTTGATCCCACCCTCGATCCCGATGGTGGTTTACGCGGTCACGGCGAACGTCTCCGTGCTGCAGGTGTTCCTCGGCGGATTCCTGCCGGGCTTGCTGGTGATGGTGCTCTATTCGGGCTACATCATCATCTGGTCGCTGCTCAATCCCAAGAAGGTTCCGCCGCGCGATCCGCCGATGCCATTCCGACAGAAGCTACGGGAGTCGGCGAAGCTCGCGCCCTGTCTGCTGCTGATCCTGGCGGTGTTCTTTTCGCTGGTGCTGGGCTTTGCCACCGCCACGGAATGCGCGGCATGGGGCGTCACGGGCGCGCTGCTGCTGGCCTGGTGGAGCGGGACGCTGACGCGCGGGAATTTCCTCGAGAGCATCATGAGCGCGACGCGCCTGACCTGCATGATCATGCTGATCCTGGCAGGCGCGGCTTACACCACGGCGGCGATGGCCTATACGGGCATTCCGGCCGCCCTCGCCACCTGGGTGCAGGGGCAGCAGCTCACCCCCAGCATGCTCGCGCTCTATCTCAGCGTCATGTACATCATCCTCGGCTGCCTGATCGACGGCATCTCGATGATCGTTCTGACCGCCGTCATCGTGCTGCCGATGGTCAGGCAGGCCGGGCTCGATCTGGTCTGGTTCGGCGTCTATCTCATCATTCACGTCGAGATGGCCCAGATCACGCCGCCGGTCGGCTTCAATCTCTTCGTGCTGCAGAACATGAGCGGCCGCGACACTTTCACGGTTGCGCGGGCGACGTTTCCGTTCTTCATCCTGCTGCTGGCCGCCGTCTTCATCATCACGGAATATCCGCAGATCGTGATGTTCCTACCCAAGCTCGCTTTCCCAGATTGATCGCATCCTGTTTCCGAATTTACTGTGAGGAGAAGCCCGATGATGTCTCGTTTATTCCACGCATCCTTGATCGCCGGCGTTGTGCTGGCCGCGACACCTGCGTTGGCTCAGACCAAATGGAATCTGCCTGCCGCTTATCCTGCGGATAACCCGCACTCCGAAAATCTGGCCGCGTTCGCCAAGGACGTCGAAGCCGCCACCTCCGGCAAGCTCCAGATCACGGTTCATCCGGGCGCCTCGCTGTTCAAGGCGCCCGACATCAAGCGCGCCGTGATGACCGGGCAGGCGCAGTTGGGCGAGGTGCTGCTCTCGATCCACGAGAACGAAGACCCGATCTTCGGCGTCGATGTCGTGCCGTTCCTCGCGAACAGCTTCCCCGCCGCGATGAAGCTGTATCAGGCCTCCAAGCCTGCGATCGTCAAGAAGCTCGATGCGCAAGGTCTCAAGCTGCTGTTCGCAGTGCCGTGGGCGCCGCAGGGCGTCTACGTCAACAAGCCCCTGGCGACGATCGAGGACATGAAGGGCCTGAAGTGGCGCGCCTATAATGTCGGGACCGCCCGGATCGGGGAATTCGTCGGCGCGCAATCGGTCACGATCCAGGCCGCGGAACTGCCGCAGGCGCTGGCGACCGGCGTGGTGAACTCCTTTATGTCGTCGGGCGGCACCGGCTACGATTCAAAGGCCTGGGAGTCGCTCAAATACTTCTACGACGTGCAGGCCTGGATCCCGAAGAACTACACCTTCGTCAACAAGGCTGCGTTCGACGCGCTCGACAAGCCGACCCAGGAAGCCGTCCTGAAGGCCGCCGCGACCGCGGAGACGCGCGGCTGGAAGGCCTGGGAAGAGAAGGCCAATTGGTACCTCGATCAGCTCAAGGCCAAAGGCATGACCGTCGAACCGCCGAGCCCAGCTCTCAAGGCCGGCTTCCAGAAGATCGGCGACCAGCTCACGGCCGACTGGCTCAAAAAGGCAGGGGCCGACGGTCAGGCGGTGGTTGACGCCTACAAGAAGATGTGAGGACGAGAGAGCTTCCGCCCGCCGTGCGTGGGCGGGCGGAAGCTTCTTTAGCCGCTGTTCAGGCGGAGATCGCTTTCGCCGAGCCGACTTCGTTGCGCAGCAAGAATTTCTGGATCTTCCCCGTGGAGGTCTTCGGGATCGGCCCGAACACGACCGCCTTCGGCGTCTTGAAGCCGCTCATGTGCGAGCGGCAGAACGCGATGATGTCGGCCTCGCTCGCGCTTGCGCCGTCCTTCAGCTCGACGAAGGCGCAGGGCACTTCACCCCATTTCGGATCGGGCTTTGCCACCACGGCGGCGAACAGCACGGCCGGGTGCTTGTAGAGGATGTCCTCGACCTCGACCGAGGAGATGTTCTCGCCGCCGGAGATGATGATGTCCTTGGAGCGGTCCTTGATGATGACGTAGCCGTGCTCATCGAGCACGCCGAGATCGCCGGTGTGAAACCAGCCGCCGTCGAGCGCTTCCTTGGTGGCCTTCTCGTTCTTGAGATAGCCCTTCATCACGATGTTGCCGCGGAACATCACCTCGCCGATGGTCTCGCCGTCGCGCGGCACTTCCTGCATCGTCTCCGGATCGAGGACGGTGACGGCTTCCTGCAGCGGGTAGGGCACGCCCTGCCGGCGTTTCAGCTTGGCGCGCTCGGCGGACGGCAGATCGTCCCAGCCGGGCTGCTCGGCGCAGACCGAAGCGGGGCCGTAAACTTCGGTCAGGCCATAGACGTGGGTCAGCTTGATGCCGATGGTCTCGGCGCCGGCCAGCACCGCCATCGGCGGCGCGGCGCCGGCGATCAGGCCGACGACCGGCTTGGCCGCCGCGCCCTTCGGTGCCTCGGGCGCGTTGATCAGCGCGTTGTAGACGATCGGCGCGCCGCACATGTG
>JAEYTQ010000336.1 GCA_023433965.1 Pseudomonadota bacterium
TGCTGCCGGCGCCGACGGGGACGATGACGTTGTCGGGCGCGCGAAAGCCGAGGTCTTCCCAGATTTCATAGGCGAGCGACTTGGTGCCTTCGAGGAAGAACGGCTGCCAATTGTGGCTGGCATAGAACGTCTCGGCCGATTGGCGGATGGCCTCGGCTTCGGACTCCTCGCGCGGGCCCTCGACGAGCTGCACCGTCGCACCGTAGGCGCGGACCTGCGCGATCTTGGCGGGCGAGGTCGAGGCGGGCGCAAGGATCTTCACGCGCATGCCGCCGGCCGCGCCCAACCCCGCCATCGACGAGCCGCCATTGCCGGAGGAGTCCTCCAGAATGGCCGAGATGCCGAGCTGGCGCAGGAAGGACAGCATCACCGCCGAGCCGCGATCCTTGAAGCTGCCGGTCGGGTTGAACCATTCGAGCTTGAACAGCGGGCGCAGCTCGCCCCAGTCCTGCTGCACCAGCGGCGTGCAGCCTTCGCCGAGCGAGATCGCATTCTTGATCTCGACCGGCAGCGCCGCCCGGTAACGCCACAGCGAGCGCATGCGCGTGTCGACATCGTCGCGCGAGATCCCCGCCCCCGGCGTCACCAGCAGCGGCGTGCGCTCGTCCGAGCACCAGCGCGGCTGGTTGAGCGGATAGAGCTTTCCGTTGCGGGGGTCGACATAGCTCGCGGCGGGCATGGCAGTCTCCGGGCAAGGGGCGGTGGTTTCGGACCTCACCGTCCGCACCGCCCCATCAATCGCCCCCTTGAAAGCACGAAAACCGACAATATTTCAATCTCTTGAACTGGCTGCGCAGGCGCCCGATCGAAACGCGCCGCGACGACCAGACGCCCTTCCACGGATTAACTTGTCTGTCGTCGGCGGCCGCTACAATATGTTGGATTGAGCTTGCGCCGCCGGTTCGGCCTCGCAAGCGAGCCAGGCCCGTCCGAGCGGCGGGCCGTTGGCTTTTTGGGAGCCTGGACATGAGCCGCGCCAACCGTACCGACCACATTCGTCTGACCTCCCATCCCGAGCCGGGCCGGACCTCCGCCTTTCCGATCCACTGGGGAGCGGCGGATGCCCGCGCCCGCGGGCCGATCATCGGCACGGTGTCGCGCACCGGGGATCGCAACGTGATCGGCAGCCATGGCGGGTCCTACGCGATGTACCGCGCGCTCGCGGTGTCCGCCGGCGCGCTCGATCCGATTCGCAGGCCCGACCTCACCAACACCTTTCCGGCCGCAACCATCGGGCCGTTCGAGCAATGGTGTGATCCCACCAAGATCGTCGCGCTCGATCCGTGGGGGCACCTCGTCGCGGACAACTTCCGCCAGGAGATCGCCGAAGGCGCCGACATCCGCCCGAGCATCGCGGTAACGCGGGCGCGACTGGATCTGCCCGAGATCCGCGAGGCGCTCGCTGCGAAGCGGCTGCGCGCCGACGGCGAGGTCGTGCACCCCAATGGCAGCGTGTCCGTGGTGAAGATCGCGATCGACCCGGTCTGGTACCTGCCGGGCCTCGCGGCGCGCTTCGGCACCGGCGAGACCGAGCTGCGCCGCACGCTGTTCGAGCAGACCGCCGGCATGTTCCCCGAACTGGTGACGCGGCCGGACATGAAGGTGTTCCTTCCGCCGATCGGCGGCACCACGGTCTACATGTTCGGCGACGTGACGAAGCTGCCGAACCATCGCACCAGGATCACCTGCCGCGTGCACGACGAGTGCAACGGCTCCGACGTGTTCGGCTCCGACATCTGCACCTGCCGCCCCTACCTCATCCACGGCATCGAGGAATCCGCGCGCGGCGCGCAGGAAGGCGGGCTCGGGCTCGTCGTCTACAATCGGAAAGAGGGCCGCGCGCTCGGCGAGGTCACGAAATTCCTGGTCTACAATGCGCGCAAGCGCCAGGAGGACGGCGATGCGGCCGCAGCCTATTTCGAGCGCACCGAATGCGTCGCGGGCGTCCAGGACGCACGCTTCCAGCAATTGATGCCGGACACCATCCACTGGCTGGGCCTCAAGCGCATCGACCGCTTCCTGTCGATGAGCGACATGAAATACGACGCGCTGACCTCGCAAGGGATCGACATCGTCGAGCGCGTGCCGATCCCGCCGGAGCTGATCCCGGCCGACGCCTATGTCGAGATCGCCGCGAAGAAGGCCGCCGGCTATTACTCCACTGACATCGCGCCGGACAAGGACGTGAACGGCGTGGTCGGACGTTCCCTGGAAAAATACTGATCGCGCGATGCCGGAGGCTCTGGAACGACAGGCCCGCTCGCTGCTCAGCGCAAGCGCGGTGCGCGCGCGGGCGAGGCAGATGCTCGAGATCGGCCTCGCCCGTGGGCTCACTCATTTCACGGTCGATCTCGACCGCATGGACGGCGTTGCGGAGGCGGTGCTTGCGGTGACGCGCAAGGCCTACCCGACACTGGATATCCCCTTCCACGCGCGCTGGCGGCATTTCGTGCTTGGCGGCGTCGATCGCTGGGCGCGGCTCGCCGACGCCGCATCGTGGCCGGATCGCGCGGCGCGGGCGCGCGCCGAGTTCGACCTCGCCATCGTCAGCGTGCTGCTCGACGCCGGCGCAGGCGCCGCGTGGCGATACGGTGATGACGTGACGGGACAAGCCTTCGGCCGTTCGGAAGGGCTTGCGATCGCGAGCCTCGACATGTTCGCAAACGGACTCTTCTCACGCGACGTGCACACGCCATTCAGGGCCGATGCGGATGTGCTCGCGAAGCTGGCGCCCGCCGCGCTCAAGTCAGCCTTCCAGGTGACCGACGCCAATCCGCTGCTCGGCCTCGAGGGACGCACCGATCTGCTGCGACGACTGGGCAAGCAGGTCGCCGAGCGCGCGGACGTGTTCGGTCTGCGCGATGCGCCGCGGCCGGGCGGTCTGTTCGATCACATCGCAGCACAGGCGGCAGGTGCCCCCATCGCAGCACCTGCGATCCTCTCCGCGGTGCTGAACCAGCTCGGCCCGATCTGGCCGTCGCGGCTCGCGCTTGCGGG
>JAEYTQ010000396.1 GCA_023433965.1 Pseudomonadota bacterium
GCTTCGTGACGCCGCCCGGCCAGACATTGGTGGCGCGGGAGACGCTGGCTGACTTGCAGGCGCCGGAAGGTGCGACGCCCGCGATCAGCGACGGCGCAGAACTGCCGCCCTTGCGCGTGCTGCCCCAGCTCGCGCCCGGCGTGCTGGTGGTCGACATCGGTGTGGCGCAGCGTCTCCTCAACAAGCCCGACCAGCTCTCTCGCCTCCTGATCGGCAAGCCCAAGGGCAAGCCGGCGCCGCTGACCAGCGTCGTCGGCGATCAATTGCAGCGGATCGAGCCGGATGCCGAGACCGAGCTGGAGCGCCTCACCGACAGCTTCCATCTCAACCTCACCGCGTTCGGACTGTTGTCGTTCTTCGTGGGACTGTTCATCGTCAACTCGGCCGTCGGTCTCGCCTTCGAGCAGCGGTTGCCGACGCTGAGGACGCTGCGGGCCTGCGGCGCCTCGGCACGGCTGGTCAACACGGTGCTGGTGGTCGAGCTGGTGGCGCTGGCGCTGGTCGCCGGACTGATCGGGCTCGCCTGCGGCTATTTCATCGCGGCAGCGCTGCTGCCCGACGTCGCGGCCTCGCTGCGCGGGCTCTATGGCGCGCAGATTCCGGGGCAGCTCAGCCTGCAGGGCGAATGGTGGCTCGCCGGCCTCGGCATCAGCGTTGCCGGCGCGCTCGTGGCGGCCGCGACCAGCCTGATCAAGGCCATCAGGATGCCGGTGCTGGCGACGGCGCAGCCGCGCGCCTGGCAGCAGCGGCAACGCCGCTGGCTGATGCTGCAAGGTGCTGCCGCGTGCGCCGTGTTCGCAGTCGCGCTGCTGCTGCTCCATTATGGACAATCTCTGATCGCAGGCTTCGGCGTGCTGGCCGCCTTGATGCTGGGGGCGGCGCTGATCCTGCCGGCCTTCCTCGAGCTCATCCTGCTCGCCGGTCAGCGCCTCGCGCGAGGGCCGCTCGCACTGTGGTTCTGGGCCGACAGCCGGCAGCAGCTCTCGGGATTGTCGCTGGCGCTGATGGCCCTGCTGCTCGCGCTTGCCGTCAATGTCGGGGTCTCCACCATGGTGGAGACGTTCAGCCGCACCTTCCTCGGCTGGCTCGACGGCCGGCTCGCCGCCGACGTCTACATCAGCGCCTCCGACAATGCCCAGGGCACCGCGATCCGAAACTGGCTGAAGCAGCACGGCGGTGTTCAGGCGATCCTTCCGGGCGGACGCGCCGAGGCGCAAGTCGAAGGCCAACCCGTCGAGTTGCTCGGCCTGCCCGACAACGCACTGTACCGCGAGCGCTGGCCGCTGCTGGAAACCGCGCCGCGCGCCTGGACCCGGCTGGTGCCGGGCAACGCCGCCTTCATCAGTGAGCAATTGAGCCGCCGACTGAACGTGAAGATCGGCGACGTCGTCGAGGTGCCGGCGCCGGGCGGGACCTGGGAGCTCGAGGTCGTCGGCATTTATGCCGACTACGGAAACCCCAAGGGGCAGCTCACGGTGAATATCGCCGCACTGATCCGGCAGTTTCCGCAGACGCCGCAGACGCGGATCGGGCTGATCGTCGCGCGAGAGAATATCCCCGGCGTGATCGCGGCCTTGCAGAAGCAGTTCGGGCTCGACGACCGCAGCGTCGCCGACCAGGCGACTGTGAAGGCGGAATCGATCCGCATCTTCAACCGCACCTTTGCGGTGACGTCGGCGCTGAACGCGTTCACGCTCGGCGTCGCCGGCATCGCGCTTCTCACCAGCCTGCTCACGCTGGCCAATTCCCGCCTGCCGCAGCTTGCGCCGCTATGGGCGATCGGCATCACGCGGCCGCGCCTTGCCGCGATCGAGCTGACCAAGACGCTCTCGGTGGCGCTGTTCACGGCGCTGCTTGCGGTGCCGCTCGGCCTCGTGGTGGCGTGGTGCCTGGTCGCGATCGTGAACGTGAAGGCGTTCGGTTGGCGGCTGCCGTTCCATGTGTTTCCGCTGCAATTGATCGAACTGGTCGCGGTGGCACTGCTGGCCTCGCTGCTTGCCGCGCTGCTGCCGATGATCCGGCTGGCGCGGATGCAGCCGGCAAGCCTCGTCAAGGTGTTTGCCAATGAGCGCTGACGGCATCTCGCGCCGCGCCTTCGCCGGCGGCATCGCGGCACTGGCTCTGGCGCGCCGCGCCGGTGCGCAGGGCTATGCCGGGCTCGGCGAGAGAGCCGACGGGTTCGCCAGGGTCAAGCCGGGAAAGATATTCACCTTCCCCGGAGATCACGGACCGCATCCGGAATTTCGGATCGAGTGGTGGTATCTCACCGCGAACCTCACGGACAGCAGCGGCGCAGCCTGCGGCCTGCAATGGACGCTGTTCCGCCAGGCCTCGCAGGCCGGGCCGCAAGGCGAAGGCTGGGCCAACCAGCAGGTGTGGATGGCCCATGCCGCGGTGACGCGCGCCGACACTCATCGATTCTCCGAGACGTTTTCACGCGGCGGCGTCGGGCAGGCCGGCGTGACGGCCAAACCGTTCGATGCCTGGATCGACGATTGGGAGATGAAGGCTTTCGAGCCCGCCGACGATCGCACCTTGGCGCCGCTGACGCTGAAGGCCTCCGCCACCGATTTCAGCTACGCCGTGAAGCTCGAGGCCGACCGTCCGGTGGTCTTGCAGGGCGACCGCGGCTACAGCCGCAAGTCCGAGCGCGGGCAGGCGTCTTACTACTACAGCCAGCCGTTCTACCGCGCGCGCGGCACGCTCACGATCGACGACAAGCCGGCCAGTGTCTCCGGACAAGCCTGGATGGACAGGGAATGGAGCAGCCAGCCGCTCGATGCCGACCAGACCGGCTGGGACTGGCTGTCGCTGCATCTGGCATCCGGCGACAAGCTGATGCTGTACCGGCTGCGGCAGAAGGACGGCAAAGGCTATCCGTTCGGCAATTGGATCGGCGCCGCCGGTGACACGCAGATGATCGCGGGAAACGACATCCAGATGGTCCCGAAGGCGACAGCGGAGGTCGCGGGACGCAAGGTGCCGGTGGAGTGGCAGATTGCGATTCCGTCGCGATCGTTCGCGATCCTCTGCAAGCCGCTCAATCCCAGGGCCTGGATGGGGACCGGCTTCTCCTATTGGGAGGGACCGATCAGCTTCGCCGGCACGCATGAGGGCGTTGGCTATCTCGAGATGACCGGCTATTGAGGCGCGATCTTTTCAAGGGGACTTGCGATGTATCATCTCACCGCTCTCGTCACGCTGCTGGCGATCGCGTTTTATTTCTTCACCGCCATCAACGTGTCGCGGGTGCGCACCAAGACCGGCGTCAAGGTGCCTGCGATGTCGGGCCATCCGGATTTCGATCGTGCCTTCCGCATCCAGATGAACACGCTGGAATGGATGCCGATCGTCCTGCCGGCGCTGTGGCTGTTCGCGATCTATGTCGGCGACGCCGTCGCGGCGGGGATCGGCGCAATCTGGATCATCGGCCGCATCGTCTATTTCATCGGCTATTCGCGGGCTGCGGCCAAGCGCGGGCCCGGCTTTGCGATCCAGGCGCTGGCCGC
>JAEYTQ010000429.1 GCA_023433965.1 Pseudomonadota bacterium
GAAGGTATTGTAGTCGACGCTGTTGCTCGACGTCGTCGTGGTGTATTCATTCAAGTTGGACGACTTGCTCGTGCTGTCGGTCGCGCTGGTGACGTTCATGTGTCTCTCCGCTGTCAGGCAGCCTCGAATGGGGAAACGGTGGCGGCACCGGCCAGGATGGCCTGCTCGACGGGGAACAGGGCCCGGATCCGCTTGAGCGCCTCGAAATAGCGCGTCGCCCGGACCAGTTCGTCGACCGCGCCGAGCCCATTCAGCATCTCGCCGTTCTCGCACACGGCGCACAGGGCGGCATGATGCTGCGCGTAGAGCGCCGCGGCGTCGCGGACGTCGGTCGGGTTCATCAGCATGAGCTGCACGATGAAATAGAGCTGACGCAGCGCCGTGGTGGCGTCGGAGGCCTGCATCACCTGCCCTTCGAGCAGGAACATCACGTCGTTGACGAGCTCGACGGAGACCTTGCGGTCCACGCGGAGCACTGCGCCGTTGATGTAGATCCGTTCGCCCGCACGCAAGGAGATCTTCATTACAGCGCGTCTCGGATCAGCCGGTTGATTTCGATGAGCTGCACCACGTCGTTCGACCGCTGTTCGCGGAGGCGGTCGGCTTCCTTGACTACCCACAAGCCGATCGAGATGATGTCGGCGCGCAGCTTGTCCGGTAGGCCGTTATCCGGGTGCGCGAGGTCCTCGATGAAGATCGTCCACAGCCGCCGCACATAGAGCAGGCTCTCGACCAGGTCCTCGAAACTGAAAGGCCCCCCCTGGATCCGCTCGAGCCGGTCGATGCCGAGGCTGAGCGCCTGCCGCTCGCGGCTGCGCGCCTCATAGCCACTATCGTCAACGACCGTTCCATAGGCTTCAAACGTCATCAGGACCACTCTTCACGGGAGACCGAACAGCTGGACGAAAGTCTCGAGCCTCGACGAGGCGTCCTTGGCTCAGAGATAGTTGATGAGGCTGATCTTCTGGAGCTGCGAGGTGAGCGCCAGCGCCGTCTGGATCTGAGTCCGCAGGGTTTCGACCCGGACCGAGGCTTCGGTCGGGTCGACCGCTTCCATTCCGACGATCTGATTGTTCAGAATGTCCTGCTGCGTCTTGAGCTTGGCGGTCGCGGTGGTGACCCGCTGCTGGACCGTGCCGACGCTGCCGCCGAGCGCGGCGAGGTCGTTGATGGCGTTGCCGACGAGGCCGATGGCCTTGTCCACGACGACCTGGAACGTCTCCTGGCTCAGGTTCACATTGCCGAGATCGGCCATCATGGTATAGGCCTCGGCGAGCCTGCGGAAGCCGATCTCGTTCGCGCTCACCGACGTTTCCGCGATCTCGGTCGTGGAGATGCGGCTCTGCATGGTCTGGTCGGTGGCCGACGACCAGTTGGTGTTCCAGGCTGGGCTCGCAAACTCTGCATCGAAGGTGGTGTCGAGGAAGGTCTGCATCTGGGCCGGCGTAATGGTGGCCACTGCGGGCGAGGATTGCGGGAAGCCGAAGGCCGCGAGAAAATCGGCATCGACCTGATTCTTGCTGGCCGAGCCCGCACCGTAGGGCGTGATGGGTGCGTTCTGCGTGTTGATGCCCGAAAACAGCGACGAGCCGTTATAGGAGACGTTCAATGCGCCGATCAGGTCCTGGAGATTGGAGGCTGCAGGCGGCAGGATGACCCGCCCGCCGCCGTCGGTGCTGCGCGCCGCGATCAGATCCTTGAGGAAGTCGGTCGCAGTTTTAGTAAGCTGGGTGATCCGGTTCTGCGTCACGTCCAGGCGCCCCGAGACCAATCCGTTGGTGTCGACGAGCTGGTCGGCGAAGCTCCAGTCCGCCCGCAGCGTGAGATCGCTTCCGGTCGTGGCACCAAGCTCTAGGCCGACATCGTAGAAGCGTCCGGTGGTCGCCTCCGTCGAGGCCCTGCTCAGCGCCGCCTGGTTGTTCGTGATCGAAGACCTCAGCGACGAGGACAACATCAGGGTGGAAATGTAGTTTGCGCTCATCATGACTCAGTTCCCCACGGCAGCGAGCAGGCTTTGCAGCATTTCGTCGACGGTCGAAATGATCTTTGCCGATGCGGAATAGGTGCGCTCGACCTGCAGCATCAAGGCCATCTCGTCGTCCATGTTGACGCCGTTGACGTTCGACAATGCCGTGATGCTGCGGTTGAGCAGCGTGCTCTGGTACTCGGAGTTGTCGTTGGCGGTCTTGCGCTGGTTCTCGATCCAGCTCGTCGACGACGATGCGAAGTCGATCAGATTTCCGCTCGGCTTGCCCTGCGTTGTCGGATCGAACGGCTGCGCAGCATCCATGCCGCCGATCAGCTGCTGCAGCCGGGTCGAGTAGCCGCCGTTGCCGGCGGTGTTGTACTGGTAGGCGGGATTGCCGCTGATCGCGCCGTCGCGCAGCAGGTTCGGATCGCCGCCCACCGCCGGATCGACCGATGCGGCGACCGAGATCGTGCCGGCGAGGCCTACCGAGACGGTAGCACTCGCGGGCATGGCGGGCGCGCCGGGATAGGTGAACAGACCGGGGACGTCGGGCAGCGCCGCGGCGGTCTGATCGCTTTCCCTGAACGTGTTGATGAGGCCGCGCGCAATCTCGTCGAGCTGGCTCTGATAGGTCACGGCGTCCTGGTCGCGCAGCTGGGCTAGCCCTGCGAGCTTGCCCGACTTCAGCGGCATCACCGAATTGGCACCGGTCACCGGGACGCCGTCGATGTAGACGGCGTTGCCCGTGGTGCCTGCGGTGTAGACATTCGTCGGCGCAAAGCTCACCGCCCGCGCGGTCTTGTCGAACATCACGACTCCGCTGTCGGCGTAGAGCGCCGCGTCGCCGTTGGGACGGATCGACATCGTGACGCCGACCTCCTGCGACAGCTGCGAAACGATGCTGTCGCGCTGGTCGAGGTAATCGGTAATGTCGTCGCCGGAGATCGTGCCCTTCACGATTGCGGTGTTCACGGTCTCGAACCGGGAGAGCAGCTGGTTGATGTTCTGGACCGACGTCTTCATATCGGCATCGGCGCTCTCCCGGACCGACTGCACCGTCTTCGTCGCCTGGTTGAGCGCGGTCGCCATGTCCTTGGCCGACGCTACGGCGGCCTGCGCCAGCGTGGTATTGTCGGGAGCGTTGGCGTATTTTTGCAGCGCTTGCTTCAGGGCGTTGAGCTGCGCCGTCGGCGACTGGTCGAGCTCGGGATCGTCCACCGTCGCAGCGGCAATCTTCTGCAGACCGTCATAGATCGCGGCTTGCTTGGCGGACGACGAGGTCGCAATCAGGACGTTGTTGTAGAGGCCCGAGCTGGCGGCGCGCTGGATCGCCGCGACATAGACGCCGGCACCGGGCAGATTGTCCAACACGGTGAGCTTGCGCGAATAACCGGCGGCGCCGGCACCGGCGATGTTGCGCGAGATGGTGGACGACTGGACGCTCGACGCCATGAGCGAGGAGCGGGCCGAGTTGAGAGCGGCGGTAAGCGACATGGCGTGCTCTTTGCTCGAAAAGAGTGCTGGAGAATTCAGCGCTTCAGGTTGACGACGACGTCCAGCAGGTCCGATCCGGTCTGGAACGATTTCGAATTCGCTGTGAAGCCGCGCTGGGCCTCGATCATGCCGGTGAGTTCGTCCGCGAGATCGACGTTGGAGTCCTCCAGGGCGCTGGACTGGATCGTGCCGAACCCACCCGTACCGGCATTCCCGACCTGCGCATTGCCGGAATTCATGTTGGTCGAATAGACGTTGCCAGGCTCGGGGGTCAGATTGTCGGGGCTCGCGACGTCGGCCAGCATGATGGTGTAGAGCGTCAGCTGCTGCCCGTTCTTGAGGATCGCCGTCACGTGGCCGGCATCGTCGATGTCGACCTTGTCGATGGCCGAGGGAACGCTGCCGTTGACGGTGGCCTTGAAGCTGAAGTCGGTACCGACCTGGGTCAGGTTCGACAGATCCAAGGTCATCGCCGCACCTCCGGGAACGGTGAAGGCGAGGCCGGTCGGGCTCGCCGCGTCGAGCGCGCCCCTGCCGGCTGCCGTGGTGTCGAAGGTGAAAGTCGTGGCGGCGCCGAGCGAGGTGCCCGTCGTGGAGTCATAGACCTCGATCTGCCAGGTATCCGAGCCGGCGGCCGTCGCCGTGTGGGACATATAGACGTCGAGCGTAACGGCCTGGCCGATATTGTTGTAGGCCACGATCGAGCTCTTCGATGAGTATGAGGCCGGGCCGGGCGGACCGGCAATGACGGCCGCTTTCGGATCCAGATTTCCGGTCGTGAGCGTTCCCGCCGTCGACGGCACGGGTACCTGCGAAACCTGGGCAATGTTGACGATCTGCATGCCGGAAAGGCTGTTCTGCGAGAAGTTGGTCACGAGACCGGGCTGGCCCAGAAGATAGAACCCGGCCGCGTTGACGAGATTGCCCTGGCTGTCGGGCACGAAAGAGCCGGCGCGCGTCAGATATTGCTGCGTGTTGTTGGCATTCGACACGACGAAGAAGCCATTGCCCTGGACGCGGAGGTCCGTGGTCGACGTCGTATATTGCGTATTGCCCCCATCACTGATGGCGTAGCGAACCTTGGTCTCGACCGCGCCGGAATCGTAGTTGCCGGAGCCGCTCTTCAGGATCAGCGAGGAGAACTCCGTGGAAGCCCGCTTGTAGCCAGTCGTGTTGACGTTGGCGATGTTGTCCGAGACCGTCGACAGCTTGTTGGACTGCGCGTTCATCCCGGAAACGCCGGTGCGCATAACACCATACAGGCTCATGAAGTGGGCTCCTTTGGTAGGTTACAGCTACAATGGGGGTTCTTGCTTGCGCGGGGCTGATGATCGGGCGCGATGCACAATCTGTCGTGGTCCGGTCAGCTCTACGTCAGCCCGTCTTGGGCTGACAGAAGGAGCGCGCCTTGTCGGTCCACGCGCCGAAACCGCTCGAGACGAGATGCGCAACGATGTGACAAACGTAGCGCTTCTGCGCCGGCTGATTGTTGGGACCGGCATTGTAGCGCGCGACTGCCATGGTCCAGCTGCCTTCGCGCCGCTTCAGCTCTTTCAGGAAGCGCGCGGCGTATTCGACGTTCCTGGCGGGATCGAACATCGCCCGCACCGAGGTGAACTTGTTGCTGTGGTAATAATGGTTGATCTGCATGCAGCCGAGGTCGATCAGCTTGATCCCCTTGCTGCGCATCGCCTCGAAGCTCGCGATTGCGTCGTCCATGTCCCTGGCAAACACGGTCCGGCCGTCGGCCCCGAGCGCGTAAGGATGGAGCGCGCCGCGCCGACCGGTCTCTGTGAGCCCGACCGCGTAGAGAATGCCGAGCGGAATCCCGTGCTGCCGGGCCGCGCGCGCCATCTCACGCTCGCAGGGGCGCGACGTTTCAGCGGCGGCCTTCGCGGCGCTCGCGCTAGAGATAAACAGGGCCGCGACGATGATGCGGCGCCACGTCCTGGTCATGACGCGTCTCCTGGTTGAACTCGCCCTCCTGGCGAGCCTGCTTCGCCCCGCCCTCGGATTGCCCCGACGACGTGCTGGCACCGCCGAAATTGCCTTGCGACTGCGGCGAGGATTGTTGCTGGCCGGCCAGCTGCGGCTGCGACTGGCCGGAGCCGCTCTGGAATCCGTCCAGCGAGCCGTGCTGGACCGGTGCGACGTCCGCGACGTAACCCGCCGACTGCATGAGGTCGCGGATCTGATCGCGCTGCTGGTCGAGCATCTGGCTGGTGTCCTTCCGCTCGGCCGCAAGCTGAACGGACACCTCGGTGCCGACGAGACGCAGGCGCACGGTGACGTTGCCCAGCGCCGGCGGTTCGAGGTTGACGGTCAGGATCTTCAGCGGTTGATCCGGCGCGTTTGTCTGCGATGCTGCGGGATCGGCTGCCGTGGATGCCGCTGGCGCCAGGGTTTCCTTCAGCCCGGAGACCACTGCATTGGCGACCTGTTGCGGCGCGTTGAACTGCACGGGCGGCAGATGAGTCTCCTGCTGGACCACGGTGACCTTGGTCATCTCCGGCAGCGCTTCACGCCCGGCCGCCCTTGCAGCGCGTTCGACATTGGCCGACACCGCATCGAAGCCAGGCATCCCGGGCATTGCGCGTGGTGGCTCGCTGCCTTGTGCCGGCAAGGATTGCGGCGCGGCCGGAGCTTGCGAAGATGGAGCGTGCGTGCGCACGGCAGCCGGAGCTTCACCGGACAGGGGCGGATCGACCGTCGCCGCCCTCGCTGTGCCCTGGGCCTCGCGCTTCGTCGCGAGGGACTGCTCCTCGCGCGCTGGCGCGTCCTTGCCGGCGGACCGCGATGGCATTTGCGGCATCACGGCAGGCGTGGCAGCGATTTCCTGCCCGATCACGACGGCAATGTCCGATGGATCATGAACGTCGGCTCCGGCGCGGTGATCGACGGGACGCTGTTTCGCCGGCGACCTCACGGTCTTCTCGTCAGACGGCTCTTCCGCCGGCTTTGATCGCGCCGACGCACGCATGCGCTCGTGCACCGCCGCGTTCTTCGGCTTCTCTGTCTCGGTTGGATGAGCCACACGCGTGCGCAGCGCCCCGGTCTTCGCGGCGGCATCGCTGCCCTCGTCCGTCAGAGCCTGTTTGGCGAGGTTCGAGACGGTATGGAGCAGGTCGTTGAACGAGGCGCCTGCCTGGGACTTGCCCCCTCCGCTCCTGGCCGAGCGCGACGTCCCGCGCATATTGAGACTTTCGGCGAGACCCGAGAACAGCTGCCCGGAGGTTCCGTTGAGCTTGGTCATGGACGGCGGTCCTTGGTCAGAAGTTCGAGTTCGCCGAGCTGCGTCTGCGCGCGCGCGAGCGTGGCGCTCGATGACGCCAGATCGAGCTGCGCCGGCGTTGCCGGAGGTTTGTCCGCTGCTGCGGGGGATCCGCCCGCGAACGGCTTGCGGATGTCGAGCGCGAGCTGCAGCGTTGCATTGAGAAGGGCAACGTCGCGCTCGGGCAGTTTCGGGCGGTCGAGCGCCTTCATTTCGGCGAGACCGCCGTCATATTCGTCGGTGAGCACCCGCGAAGCGCCACGGAAGAAATGCGCCCGTTCGCGTTCCGCCGATGCGTCGGCGCTGAGCGCCAATGCCCGCTCGCCGGCGAGCCGGGTCACGGCCAGCTGTCCACGCACCATCGCAGCGCGCGCGATGACGAGGTAAAGCTTGAGGCGGCTCGCCCGATCGATCTGCTCCAGCAGGGTCGCAATCCGCGCGAAGCGGCGCTCGTCGAGCGCGAGGCTCGATTGGGTCAGGCCGGTGGAGAAACGCTGCCAGAAGTCGCCAGCATAGATCGAGTTGCGGTAATGGCGGATATAGGCCAGCGTCAGGAACTCGAACTTCTCGAAATCCTCCGCCTGTCCCACCAGCAGGATCTCGCGCCGCAACGCCGCCTCCTCGACCAGCGTGCCGGGCAGCAGCAGGCGCGCGTCGTCCAGACGCTCGATCGCGAACGATGCCTCGGCACGCGCGAACAGCGCGCCCTGGACCAGCGCCACCTGTCCGCCCAGGCCCGACGGGATCGTCCGCGGCTTGACGTCCTTGAGCAATTCCCGCGCTTCGTCCTGACGCCCCTCGACATAGGCGAGCGCACCGTCGAACAGCCGCTCGTCGACGTTCATCTTGTCGCGCGGCAGCTTGCGGACGATCTGCGGCGCACCGCCGCTGAGCAGGTAGATGACGACGGCCTGGCCGTTCTGCGGGTTGCTCCACGCCGCGGAATCGACGGCGAGGAATTTCTCGCCGATCTGCCGGATCAGCGAGATGTGGCTGGCATGCGCCGCGGTGTCGCCATTGGCGATGCCGTCCTGCACCGCCTGCAACGCGCGGACGAGTTCGTAGGGTTCGCGGCCCTGGGGCGCAGGCTGGGCAAGCGCGTTCGCCGCCATGAACGGCAGCAGCAGCACGGCGACGCGGCGCAGCAGCCTGATCAAGGGCGCTTCTCCCGGATCAGGATCTCGATCCGGCGGTTCTGGGCAGCCGCCGGGTCGTTCGGAAGCTTCGGCCGCCGGTCGGCGTAACCTGCGATATGCTCGATCCTCCGTGCATCGACTCCGGAGCGAACCAGCATGTAATAGGCCATCTGCGCACGAGCAGTCGACAGCCGCCAATTGTCGTAAGTTTCCGATCGATACGGCCGATTGTCGGTATGGCCGCGCACGATGATCATGCCCTGGCGCTTGGTCAGCAGCGGCCCGATCTTGTCGATCACGCGGATCAGCTCGGGACGCGGCTCGGCCGATCCGAGCGCGAACATGCCGAAGCCCGCATCGTCGGTCAGGCTGACCAGGAGTCCTTCTTCGACCTGACGCACCTCGGCCGCCGGCCCCGCCCCCGATTTGATGTCCGACAGCGCGTCCGCGATCGCGGACTGAAGCTGCTTGAGGGTCGGCTGCTGCGTTTGCGCCGGATCGCGCGGTTCGGACTCCTTGGCCGCATCGGAGGGGCGCACCTGCGGGGCGGCGTTGGCCTGAATGCCGGCCTGGCCGTCGCTTTCGCGCGAGGATTGCGTCGCTTCGGGGCCCGGCGGCAGCAGCGGCGACAGGCTCGCGGACGGGCGCTCTGCGTTCGCCGCTACGCTTCCGCCAGCATCATCCATCTTGCCGCGGTGCAGCTGTGCATCTGCCTGACCTGCGCCGGACGCGTTGTCGCGCGCCGACGCATTCGGCCTCGGCTCGCTCTCGATGAAGCGATCGGCATCCTTCGCGGCCTGCGGCGCCAGCCTCCAATAGCCGGGATCGAAGGGATCGCGATAAGCATCGCCGCCCTTGAGGCCGTCCTCTTCGGCGGACGTCAGAGCGCCGGCGCGCCGCTGACCCGTGGCCTGGTTCGCACTGTTGGCGATCTCGGCGAGCGTCGCATAGGGGTCGCGGAACAGGACCTTCTCCTCGTAGGAGGCCGGCTTCCCTGCGGTCGGAGAGTCGCCGCGGCGTTCTTCGTTCGGTCCGGCCGGCTGACGCTTGCCCTCCTGACCTTCGAACGACGCTGGCTCCTTCTGGGAGAGATCCTTGAGACCCTTCGGGGCGGGTGCGTTCTCCGCGAGCTTGATCGGGTTGAAATAGCTCGCGACGACCTGCTTCTGATCCTGGTTGAGCGCGTTGAGCAGCCACATGACCAGGAAGAACGCCTTCATCGCGGTCATGAAGTCCGCATAAGCGATCTTCCAGACGCCACCGTGATGCGCCTCCTCGGCGAAGGCGCTACGCCGGCGGACGATCACGATCTCATGCTTGACCTCTTCCATGTCGGACTACCGGCGTGCTTGTTCGAGCCGTTCACGCCAGGCCGATATCTGTGTTTCGATCACGGTCTGGTCTGCCAGGACGCGAACTTCGAGAGTCTCGGACGTCTCGTACACGATGCCCGTTCGCCTGGATGCCTCGAGCTGTGTCTTCACGAGGCCGAGCAGCTCGCTCGGGCCGGTGACCCTGAACGCCGGCACCGACGAGTTGCCGGTCAGCGCCGCGATCTGCTCGACCAGTGATCCGATCGCCTTGTCGCGCACGGCCTCGCCGAGGAACGGCAGCAATATCCGCGCAACGGAGCTGGCGATGTTGGCCTCGATCTCGCGGCAGGCTCCCTCGAAGCCACTGACGAGAGCGACCGCCTGTTGGTCGGACCATTTGGCCCGCTCCTCTCCGAGCCGGATTGCGCTGCGAACGCGCTCCTCGGCCAGCTTGGCGTCGCCTTCCGCGAGGCCGGCGGCGTGGCCGCGCCGATAGGCATCGTCCAGGAGATTGGCCGGCGGAGCTTCCGTCGCGGCTGCCTGAGGTGGCGGAGCCTGAAGCTGCGGCTGCG
>JAEYTQ010000503.1 GCA_023433965.1 Pseudomonadota bacterium
GCGCAGAAATTGTGGGCGGGCACGGTCAGCATCAAGCCCGACGCCAAGACCGGCGCACATCACCACGGCCATCTCGAAAGCGTCATCTACGTCGTGAAGGGCAAGGCCCGCATGCGCTGGGGGGAACGCCTGCAGTTCACGGCGGAAGCCGGCCCCGGCGACTTCATCTTCGTCCCGCCCTACGTGCCGCACCAGGAGATCAACGCCAGCCCGGACGAGGTGCTCGAATGCGTGCTGGTGCGCAGCGACGGCGAGGCGGTGGCCATCAACCTCGATATCGAGCCGGTCGAGAAGCCCGAGACCGTGCTGTGGATCGACCCCGTCCACCGCGACCCGAACGAGAAGAAGTAAGGCTGTCGAGGATACGGGCTTCGATGCGGCAAAACCCTGCAGATCGGGCCCCAAAAATCTCGGAAGCGGTGTCGGATCGCGGCCTAGCCGCCCGTCCTTGGGCAGAACCCGCCCAAGGAGCCTCCGATGCCAAAGATGATCTTCGTGAACCTGCCGGTGACTGACCTCGCGCGCTCGACCACGTTCTACGAGGCGGTCGGTGCGGTCAGGAACCCGCAATTCAGCGACGAGACGGCGTCTTGCATGGTCCTTTCCGAGACCATCTACGCGATGCTACTGACCCACGACAAATTTCGCCGGTTCACGCCGAAGCCGATCGCGGACGCGAGGACCTCGAACCAGGCGTTGTTCTGCCTGTCCGCGGACAGCCGCGGCGAGGTCGACGATATCGTCGGCAAGGCCGCTGCGGCGGGCGGCGTGGCCGACCCCAGTCCGAAGGAGGAGTACAGCTTCATGTACGGCCGCAGCTTCGAGGATCCGGACGGCCATATGTGGGGCGTGAACTGGATGGACCTTTCGGCTGCGCCTCTGCAGCCGGACATGGCGCACGCCTGAGCCGAAACCAGCAGACCCGAAGAGGAGCATTCACGATGACCAAGCTCGTGCCCTGCATGTGGTTCGACGGCGATGCCGAGGACGCTGCGAAACTCTACACCTCGCTCGTGCCGAATTCGGCAATCGCGCACGTTCAGCGCAACGTTTCCGATGGTCCCTCTGGCAAGGAGGGCTCGGTGCTCGTCGTCGAGTTCACAGTGGCCGGGCAACCGCTGGTCGCGCTCAACGGCGGGATGAAGATGGAATATACCCACGCGATCTCGCTGATGATTCATTGCGACGATCAGGCCGAGGTCGACCGCGTCTGGAGCGCGTTCCTCGCCCATGGCGGCAAGGAAGAACAGTGCGGCTGGCTTAGGGATCGCTGGGGCGTGGCGTGGCAGGTGGTGCCGAAAGTCCTGTTCGATTTCCTGTCGAGCCCCGACAAGGCCGCGGCGGCGCGCGCCGTGCAGGCCATGATGAAGATGGTCAAGCTCGATGTCGACACGTTGCGCCTCGCATTCGAGGGCAAGTCCGCAGCGTGACGCAGGCACAGGTGCTATAGGGTGGGCAAAGGCGCTCTTGCGCCGTGCCCACGTCTTTCAGCGGGTAGAAAGCGGTGGGCACGCTTCGCTTTGCCCGCCCTACGAGACCGTGCCAGCGGCTAGTAATTGATCCTCAACCCCACGCCGCCGTGAATGGTGTTGCCGACCGGCTGCGGGCCCAGCGTGCCGTTGGCGAAGAGATCCACGATCCAGCCTTTCTGCACACGGAAGCCGAGACGGCCGCCATATTCGAACCAGCCCTGGTTGCCCATGGTCGGCACCACCGTGCCCTGGCCGGTCACGGTAGCGACGATGCCGCTGTGACTTGCGAACGACTGCACCCAGCCGCCGTTGATGTTGGTCTCGATGTTGCTGCCGAACAGATGCGTCCATTGGCCGCCGATCTTGACCAGGCTGGTGCGGTCGGTGCCATCAGCGATGCTGGCGTCGAATGGATTGAATGCCACGGCGCTGTCGCTGTAGCCGGACACGCGTTGCCAGAGCTGCCAAACCTCGATCGAGGCCGCGACCTCGTCGCGCGGCGAAAGGCGGCTGATCCAGCCGGCCCGGCCGTAGACGGCGTAGTTCGAGGCGTTGGTCGAGCTGGTCACGCTCACCGGGCCGAGGCTGGTATCGTAGCTGCGCGTGTAGCGCGCCTTCTCCCACGGTGTCAGGATCGTGCCGACGTCGAAGAACGGGCGCGAGGAGCCCCAATTGGTGAAGTCATAACGGAGCGCAAAGGCGCCGATCGGTGCGCTCGTGATCTCGTAGCCGCCGCCTTCGTAGTGCGTGTAGGCGATGCCGGCGAGCAGCGACAGATTGTTGGTCAGCTGCTTGCGGCCATGGATGCCGGCCGAGAACGAGCCGGCCGAGCCGAACGCGCTGATGCAGTCGCCGCAATTGACCTGCTCGTTGACGCCGAGCAGCACCGTGCCGAGCACGCGGTTGGTGATCATCTGGTTGAAGCGCTGATTGGCAAGGCCGCCGATCGAATTGCCGCTGGAATCCGCGCCGGTCGGCCCCGATGGCGGGGGATACGGGCTCGGCGAAGGCGACGGAGACGGGCTCGGCGACGGGGAGGGGGTCGGCGTGGGTGACGGATTCGGCGAGGGAGAATAGGTCGGCGACGGATATGGCGACGGAGAATAGGTGGGGGACGGAGTGGGCTCTGGTTCACCGCACTCGGACCCGCACTCCGACGACTGGGCAGGCGCCGGGCGGGTATCGAACGTGACGAGCGCAAACGCCGCGATTGCGGTCAGCGCAGCGGCAAGGGTGAGGCGCCGGACGGTGGATTTTGCCATCGTCAGCGTCCGCACAGCATGCCGTCGTCCTGGACGGCGGGCGTGATGGTCGGCGAGGCGCCGGCGTACTGATTGACTGCGCACAGCCCGGCGCTCGCGGCGCAATTGGCGGCAAAGGTCCAGGGCGGCGTGTTGGACTTGGTGATGCCGACCTTGCCGCCGGTCGAGGTGATGACCGCGGTGTCGCCGGGCTGCGTGAGCTGCACGCATTGGCCGCTTCTCGTGCAGACGCTGGCCGCGCCATCCTGAAGCACGACCACGGAACGTCCGCGCTGCGAGAGGATGTCGAGCGTGGTGCCGCGTACGCCGATGGTCGCGAGCGGGGTCGTGATCTTGTAGGCGGACTTGTCGGAGTTGCCGGTGACGAAGCGGAAGGCGCCGGTCGTCATGCGGATCGCGACGTCGCGATAGCTGCGCGCGTCGTTGAAGACGGTGCGGTCGAGCTTCAGCGTCGCGCTCGGCCCGAGCGACAGATTGGTGCTGTCGGCCATCACGAAACGCGCGGCGCTGTCGGTGCCCGTGCGAACGGTCTCGTCGCGCAGCATGCTGTCGCCGACGTTGATCGGCGTCGTGGTCGTGGCCACGCGCACGACTTCGTTCTGGATCACGACGGCCTGGCCGACACGCGTCTGCGCCTTGGCGCCGGACGCCGCGCAGATTGCGATCGTGAGCAGGAGGGGGAAAAGCCAAAAACGCAAATTCATTTCGTAACCGATCGATGTGTCCCTGATCGTACCGGATCGCGCGCGCTTGTGATGTTGCGGAATTATCACAAGCGGCGCGGGACGTGCGTCATGCTTAGTGACAGTTGCGGCAGAATGCGTTCAATGACGAGGACCAATATCTTTTTTCTCCGCGGTGAAGCAGATTTGCCACGCAAGACGGTCCCACAAAAGACGCCGGAATTGCCTGCGGTTCCGAACGTGTCGCGGAGTGCAGTGATTGCTGTCGCGATTTTCCTGATCGCGCATCTGGCGCTGCTGATCGGCCTCGCCGCGCCGGAAAAATTCGTCTTCGACGAGGTGCATTACGTGCCTGCGGCGCAGCAGATGCTGGCGCCTGCGAGGTCGCAGCCGATGCTCAATCCGATGCATCCGCCGCTGGCCAAGGAACTGATCGCGGCCTCGATCGCAACCTTCGGCGACAACGCGTTTGGCTGGCGTTATCCTGCGACGTTGTTCGGCGCGCTCGCGATCGTTGCGATCTATCTATGCGGCCTCGCGCTGTTCTCCGCGCAAGGGCCCGCGATCGCCGCGGCGCTCATCGCCGGCTTCAACCAGATGCTCTATGTGCAGGCGCGCATCGCGATGCTCGACATCTTCGCGCTCGGCTTCGGCCTGCTTGCCATCGCCGCTTTCATGCTCGGGTTTCGAAGGGAGCGGCCGCATGCCTTGTTTGCTGCCGCAGGCGCCCTGTTCGGGCTTGCTGCTGCGTGCAAATGGAGCGGCCTGTTTCCGCTGGGCGTCTGCATCGTCATCGTCGCGGTGATCCGCCTGATGCAGGGCTGGCGCACGCTGTTCGCCGACCCGAGGCCGGACGACTGGTATCGGCCGGATCTTTGGTCCGCCCTGAAGCTGCATCACCTCGCGCTCTGCTTTGCCGTCCTGCCGACGGTGGCCTATCTTGCTGCCTTCGTTCCGCTCCACGGATTGTCGCCGGCTGATCTGATCGAGGCCCAGCGGCGCATCTTTGCCGACAACACCACGACAGCCATCGCAGGACACACGTATATGAGTTCGTGGCCGTCCTGGCCGCTGCTCGCGCGCCCGGTCTGGTTCCTGTTCGACAAGACCGCAGAGGACCGCGTCGCGGCGATCGCCTTCCTCGGCAACCCGCTCGTGCTGTGGCCGGCTCTGCTCGCGCTTGCAGTGGTGCTGCGCGATTTCGTCGTCGCGCGGCGCTGGGACGCATTCTTGATCGCAGCATTCTATTTCGGCCCCTGGCTCGCCTGGGCGCTGCTGCCGCGTACGCTGGGCTTCATCTATTACTATCTGCCGGCAGCGACCATGGCGTCGCTCGCGCTGGTCTATGTGCTGCGCCGTGAGGGGCTGCCGCGCTGGCTGCTGTGGGCCTATGTCGGCGTCGCCGCTGCCGGCTTTGCGGTCATGCTGCCGATTTCGGCAGCCTTCGTTGGCACCTCGATGAGGTGGTTCAACCGGCTGATGCTGTTCCAAAGCTGGATATGATATCGCCGCCTGCCGGGGCGGCAGGCGGCGCGTTCGCGTTCGCGATCAGTTCGACGTCACTTCGACGCGGTCTTGGTGTCCATGTTGACGACCTGGACACGGCGGTTGGCCGGGTCGGCGCCGTTGGCGGCATCCTTCAGCTTGGTCTCGCCGTAACCGACGGTGACGAGATCGTTGCCGTTGAGACCGTAGTTCTGCATCAGGTATTTCTTGATGGTGTCGGCGCGCCGTTCGGAGAGCCCCTGATTGTACTGTTCGCCGCCGGTGGCATCGGTGTGTCCGGCGACCACGAAGGTGGAACCCTTCAGCGCCGGATCGGACAGCGCCTTGCCGAGCGCCTGCACCGACGCCATCGACGTCTTGGCGATGTCGGCCGAGTTGTAGTCGAACTGGATTTCCAGATCGATCTTCGGCTTGGTCGCCGCGAGCTCGGCGATCTGCTCGCGCTCGCCGGTCGAGAGCGACCGGGTCGAGCGGTTGCGTACGGTGTTCAGGAAGGTTGCTTCCTTGGCCTGCACGGTCGTGTCGACCTGCGGCCCGACGGACAGGCCGCGGGTCAAGGGCTTCGGCTTCAGAGCATCCACGATCTGGCCGGCGGAGATGTTGTTGTCGCCGGCCAGCGCCAGGCCGGCTGTCATCGACAGGGCCGCGGAGAGAGTTATCGCCTTCAGTCCAAGAAACTTATCAAAACGGATCATTGTCGTATCCTCGCTGTTACGCCTGATGGCGATTTGATGCTGCGAGCCTAGGGCAGGTTCAATGACCTCGATGTGATCTTCGTCACGTTCGGGCGGGGACTCCGATCAGGTTGATCGCGTGCGCTTGATTGCAGGCCCCACGAGCCTGCGCCCGGGAGCGCCCAAAAGTCGCACGCTGAAAGCGGGCTATTGCGGCGACGCAGCAACGAAAGTGTCTTCTCCTTGAAAAATTTGTCGCTGAAGAATGGCCGGTGCGGGGCCGGCATCAGGCCGGCTTCCTTTCTGGAGGAGAAAATTTGATGAAGACCCTGTTGCTCGCGACGGCATTCGTGGCACTCGCTCTGACTCCCGCATCGGCTGCCAAGGTGGCGTGCACCAGTGCAAACATGGCAAAGCTCGTAGCCGGCATGGGCGGCGAAGACACCCCGGGCAAGATCGCAGCGAGGAAGTCGATGGCCTCGGCCAATTCCGACATGAGCAAAGGCAACATGCGTGGCGCCTGCAAGCACTACATGAACGCCGAGAAGGCGATGGCGATGAAGTAACTTCCGCCGATTTTCCACGTCATGGCCGCGCTGGCAGCAGATGGCAGCGCGGCTTTTTCGTGTCCCTGCTTCTTTGCCTGGGCGCGAATCCCGCTACATTGCCACTTGCAATGTCCCGCACGCCGAAACCGCTTCCGATCACCACGACACAGGCTCGGCAGATCTGGCTGCGGGCCCAGCGGCTGGACGAGCGCACCCCGTTCGGCGACGGCGCGCAGGCTGTCGCGGACGCGGTCGCGCATCTCGGCTATGTCCAGATCGACACCATCAACGTCATCGAGCGCAGCCATCACCACATCCTGTTCAGCAGGATCCCGTCCTACCGCCGCGCCGATCTGCGCCAGGCCCAGAGCATCGACAAGAGCGTGTTCGAATACTGGACCCACGCGCTCTCCTACGTGCCGGCGAACGACTTCCGCTTCTTCGTGCCCGCCATGCGCGAGCACCGCCGCGAGGGTCACAAATGGTTCGCTTCCGTGAAGCCGTCCGACACGCGCAAGGTGATGCGGCTGCTGCGCGCCGGTCCGCTGACGATCCGCGACATCGAGGACGACGTGCTCGTCGAGAAGGAACATCTGTGGCAGAGCCGCAAACCGTCGAAGCGCGCGTTGCAGCTCGCCTTCTACACCGGCGCCGTCACCATCAGCGCGCGCCAGGGCATGCTCAAGACCTACGAGCTGATGACCCGCCATTTCGGCTGGGACAAGCTGCCGAGGCCCGCCTCGGCCCGGGAGATCACGACCTATCTGCTCGACCGCGCGCTGCGCTCGCAGGGCGTGGTCAGCCTCGATTCGATCTGCCATCTCGACGCGCCGAGCAAGAAGCCGGTCGCGCGCCTGATCGCCTCGCGCGTCCGCCGCGGTGAGCTCGTCCCTGTCGCGATCGAGGGCGCCGGCAAGCAGGAGCATTGGGCCGCGCCTGCCGCGCTGGAGCCGCATGATGTGCCGCCGGACCTTGTCCATATCCTCTCGCCGTACGATCCCCTGATCATCCAGCGCACGCGCACCAATCTCATCTTCGGTTACAACCATCTGTTCGAGGCCTACGTGCCGAAGGCCAAGCGCAAGCTCGGCTATTTCGCGCTGCCCGTGCTGGCCGGCGACGAGATCGTCGCCGCGCTCGATCTCAAGACCGACCGGCAGAACAAGAAGCTCTTGATGCAGACATGGACCTGGGTCGGGCAGGGCAGGAAGACCGCAGGACGCAAGGAGCTGAAGCGCCGGATCGAGGACGAGCTCGACCGGTTCGAGCGGTTTCAGTTGGCGGAGTGAGGCTTGGCATCGGTCTCGTAAGGTCGGGCAAAGCGCGTCAGGGCCGTGCCCACCATCTGCTTGTGGTGGGCACGCTTCGCTTTGTCCACCCTACGAGAGCGTGCGTCGCGGCGAGATGATCGATCCACATTCCGAACGTAATCCCGACCGCATAGGCCAGCAAATTCCACAGCGAGAAGATGCGCCCGAGCAGCAATGCGCCGGCCGTCGTCAGCCGGAACGCATCGAGCCAGGGCGTATGGACCAGGCGCGAGAACTCGACGACTGCGGCGATCACTATCGCGATGGCTGCGAGCTGGCTCCGTGTCAGCCGCGGCAGCACGACTCCTCCCAGCAGAAACACCATCGTCGCCCACAGCAGCGAGCCGCCGTACTTCACGATGAAGG
>JAEYTQ010000548.1 GCA_023433965.1 Pseudomonadota bacterium
CGAGATCGACCAGCTGATGGCCCATGCGTTCCATGGCAGCAAGCAGGGCATCGAGCCCGGCTTCGGGGTCGTCGGCAGCAACGCGCTCGATCTCTCGCACGATCGCTTCCAGCCGTGCGACCGAGGAGACCAGCCTGTCTTCAGCTCTCCGCTCGGGGAATTCGATGATCTCCGCGGCCATGCGCACATTCTCCTGATTCAGGCCGCGGCAGATGCCGCGAGGCAA
Organism: Pseudomonadota bacterium; assembly: GCA_023433965.1. Taxonomy (GTDB): domain Bacteria; phylum Pseudomonadota; class Alphaproteobacteria; order Rhizobiales; family Xanthobacteraceae; genus Bradyrhizobium. Next base: position 227 of record JAEYTQ010000548.1, read on the forward strand.
TCCTTGCGCATTGCCACGAGGGTTCGGTGCAACCATGTCTTGATGGTGCCGACCGGCACACCGAAGCGCCGTGACAAGCTGGCGCGGCTCTCGCCTTCGAGGTAGGCCAAGGCCACCAGCCTGCGGCGATCTTCCGGCAGGCGAGCCAACGCCCCCCGTGCGATCGGCTCGGCGCTGGCATAGTCGAAATCCTCGACAGGCGACGGGTCGGACGCCGCTGAAGCCAGAACTGCTTCGTCCAGTTCGAAGGTCGGCTGTCTTCGGGCCCGCAGAAGATCAATTGCGGCGTGCCGTGCAATCGTGGACATCCAGGCCATGGCCGGCGCCCGTGCGGAATCATAACGGGCAGCGTTGCGCCAGACCTTCAGAAAGCTTTCCTGGAGGATGTCGTCGACGTCGTGAGGCGAGGCGCCGACGGCCAGCACGATGCTGCGCAGCCTGCCGCGCGTCAGGGTATGGAGCTCCGCGAAGGCGCGTGCCTCACCCGAGGCAACGCGCGCCAGCAGCTCGGGCAACCTCTCGCTTTGCACCTGACTTGCCAGGCTCGAACAGGCCATGTCCTGTCTCCCTTGCGTTTCTTTCGGAACGCTTGGAGCGTGGACCTGGATCACTGCGGTAGAGACGACAGAACAGAATCACAGCCGCACGAACGGCCCGATCAGACGGCCGAGCAAGCCGTTCATGCGCAGATCGCCGGTCATTGCGACCAGGCAGACACATGGGCCCTCATCGCCCACGATCGGGCGATGATCGACCTCGTCGTCGCCATAATCGAAATCACCCGGACCAAAGCGTCCGCCCTCATGGCTGAAACTGCCCTCGAGCACGAGAGTGAGCTCGGTGCCTGTGTGCGTGTGTTCGAGCATGCGCGAGCCTGGCGCCGACCGAAGCAAGAAGGCGCGCGCCTTGCCGGAACCGGAAAGCTCGATCGGCCGCATGCTCAGGCCGGGCGCGACACGCCGGCGCTTGCCGATGCGATAGCGTCTCAGGGCCGGCGGAACATCCTGGTCCAATTCGGAGGCGAGCGGCGGCGCTTTGGCCTCTGCCGGAGATTCATCGATTCGCGACATGATACGGTCGAACGCATCGGGAGCGGTCGGCACCGGCTCGGCCTCTTCCAGCGCCGCGCCTGCAAGCTGCTCTATGGCCCGCACGAAGCGGGCGCATCGCGGGCATCCCGCAATATGCACGCCTACGACCAGCTGATGGGCCTCTTCCAGCTTGCCGGCCGCGAAATCGGCCAGAAGTTCTTCAGGCGGATGGTGGCGGATCGTCATGCTTCTTCGTCCAATACGTCTCTCAACCGGTTCATCGCCAGCCTGATCCTCGACTTGACCGTTCCGAGCGGGATGCCGAGCAGGCTTGCGATTTCAGGGTGCGCCTTCTCCTCGATGAAGGACAGCCTGACGACGGCGATCTGCTCCGCCGAGAGTTGCTTGAGCGCGGACTCGACGCGTGCGGCGTCCTGTCCGCGCGAGATGACCGCATCGGCCGGTTCGGCGGGGTCTGGTGCATCAGGCAGCTCGGAGACGGCTTCCACGCGGCCCGCCCGCGCTCTGCGGCGGAACAGGTCGATCCGCAGATTGCGCGCGATCGTGAATATCCAGGCAGCCGCGCCGGCGGTGGCAGGATCGAACAGGCTCGCCTTCCGCCACACGGCGATCATGGCGTTCTGCGCGATCTCTTCCGCTTCGTCGGGGCTGCACCCGGCCTTCTGCATCAACCCCTTGATCCGGGGCGCGAAATGCTCGAAGAGCCGCCTGAAGGCCTCCTTGTCATGGCGAGAGGCCACGCGCCCGATCAAATCAGCCCAATCCACCTTTGCCTTCGGCCCTTTGCTCGCACCAATCGACAGCCGCGCCTCGACCCTCCGGGGCAAACCGGCCCCAGCCGGGATTGTCACGTCTAAAGCTCGGATAGCAGCGATCATAGCGCCTCGACAAGCGACCTCTGGGGTTGAGAACGAGCGGGAACCGGCGTCGGATCACTGCGACATGGCCATTGCCGCCTTCGAGGCGCATGCCGTGCATCCCTCCATTCCTGGCACTTCGCTTGCTCAGTCAGGACTCAAGCTCAGGCCTCGGTGGAGAGGCCGTTTCAAGTTGAGGCAAGCGATGCAAGAAGTGTCCCGTTCTGGTGCTGCTGATGAACTCCGGCTCGACGCATTGATCGCCGATTTGTGGTGGCGCGTTCGGCTGATCAACACCGACATTCTCGAGGAAGAGGCTCGTGCCGGGGTGTTCGACCCGCAGCAGCCGACCTATCCCCTGCTTGCGGCCAACCTGCGCGCCCGGCGCGACAATCTGGTCGCGACGATCGGCGTGCTCGAGCAGCGTGCGAGATCGACGGCGGAAGCGGCTTGAGCGCAGGCTCCTTCAGCGCCGGCCGCTGTCTGCACGCAGCGCCTAAGTCCATTCGCAAATCGTGAGGCTCGAGCCCGCGCCCCGGTCGCGCCGCCGTGCTATGGCTCTCGCAGCAACGTGCTGCGAGGCCTCTATGCTCCCCACTCCCGCCGACATCGTCACCGAGCCCGCGGGCGCCTCGCCCGGCGGCCTTGCCAATCTCGGTCCGCTTCGCCGTCTCGCCGGCACCTGGCAGGCCGACAAGGGCATCGACGTCGATCCGCAGGCCAACGGGCCGCAAGCGGCGGCCAGGTAAAGCGCCTGGATGTCGGGACGATCGGAGCACATCCTCGTCGTCGGCGCCGGTGCGGCCGGCCTGATGGCGGCGCGCGAGCTGGCACGCGCCGGCCGGGAGGTGACGATCCTGGAGGCGCGCCGGCGCTGCGGCGGCCGCATCTATCCTCTGCCGGCCTCGGAGTTCGACTACCCGGCCGATGGCGGCGCGGAATTCGTCCACGGTGAAGCGCCGGTCACCCGCGCACTGTTGCTTCAGGCTGGACTGTCGCTTCAGGAGATCCAAGGTGAGCAGTGGCGCTTCGACGGAACGAAGCTCGCGCGCGAGGATCGTCACGATCCCAACCAGGCGGCGCTTCACGCCAAACTGCGGGACCTGAAGGAGGACCTCCCGGTCGCCGACTTCCTCCGCCGGCATTTCGCCGGGGACGACTATGCGTCGATGCGCCATTCGATCGAACGGATGGTCGAGGGTTATGACGCGGCCGATTCCGAACGCGCCTCGACGCTGGCGCTGCGGGCGGAATGGATGGAACGCGGGCACGCTCCGCAGGCGCGAATCGCTGGCGGCTACGGCGCGATGATCGATTTCCTGGCGGCCGACTGCCGCAGGCACGGCGTAGCCATCCGCCTCGGATGCACCGTATCCGCCATTGCGGAAGAGGACGGCGTGGCGACCGTTCGCTGTGCCGACGGCAAGGTGCAAGCCTGCGATCGAGTGATCCTCACCGTGCCGTTGCCGTTGTTGCGTGAAATCTCCTTGCCGGCCGGCGCGCGCGCGAAGCTTGCCGCCGCCGACGACATCGGCTTCGGCAATGTGATCAAGATCCTGCTGCGCTTCGCCCGGCCATGGTGGCGCGAGCGCACGGAAGACCTGGCCGAGATGACCTTCCTGCTGTCGGACGAGACCATTCCAGTATGGTGGACGCGCCATCCGGACCAGCATCCGCTGCTCACCGGATGGTTCGGCGGCCCGCGCACGGCGGAGCTGGATGGCCTCGATGCGCAGGGACTGATCGAGGCAGGGCTCGGCTCGCTCGCCGCGATCTTCAACCTGCCGCGCGATGCCATCGCGCGCGAGCTGGTGGCGGCGGCTGCGATCAATTGGGCGGATGATCGTTTCGCGCGCGGCGCTTATTCGTGGGCGACGCCGCGGACCCGAGAGGCGCAGGGGAGTCTCGCTCGTGCGGACGGGCCAGTGCTGTTCTCCGGCGAAGCCCTCTATCGCGGCCGCGACATGGGCACGGTCGAGGCGGCACTCGCGAGTGGACTGGAAACAGCACGGGCAATCTTGCACGAATAACGAAAGGCCCGCATCTCTGCGGGCCTTTTTTATTGCCAGCGTCCGATGCTGATCTTACCAGCGTCCGCCGCCGAAGCTGAATGTCACACCGGGACCGCCGCCGTAATAGCCGTAGGGTCCGCCGCCGTAATAGCCGTGGCGCGGGTAATGGCCGTAGCTGCGGTAGTGCGGACGATAGTGGCCATGGTGACGCCAGTGGTGATGGCGATGGCCGTAATGGCGATGGCCGTGATGGTGGTGCCTTTTGCGCGCGCTGATATCGGTGGACTGCTCGGCTTGCGCACTCTGCTTCGCGCTCGGACGGTCAGCCGCGTTCGCAGAGGATACGCCGGCAAGCGCCGCAGCACCCACACCCATCGCGACGAGGAAATATTTCATGTCATCACTCCAGTTGAATGTCGTGCGACAACCCATGAGCAATCGCCGCGTTCCGGCCCGCGCGGGCGTCGAAACGACGCAGATGCCAGTTCCAAACTGAACATTCGTTAACGTGTGTGAACGATAGAACGCCCGCGCGTTCTATCGTCGCATGATGAGGCGCGTCGCGCGCACGAGCAGCGGCAGCGGCTCAACTCAACGTGATCTCGCCGCAGGCCGCAGTTGATCCAGCGCAACTTCGTCCGCCGCCGCCCGATGCAATGTCGCCGCGACATTCGAGACGCAATCGAGGCAAGTCATGAAGGCGTATTTCATCGGCGGCGGCATTGGATCGCTGGCGGGCGCGGCGTTTCTGGTTCGCGATGCGCAGCTGCCGGGGCGGGACATCGTGATCTACGAGGCGCAGCCGCTGGTCGGCGGCAGTCTCGACGGCGCGCAGCTCGCGAACGGTGCCTATTCGCTTCGCGGCGGGCGCATGCTCACCACCGACCATTACGAATGCACCTGGGACCTGCTCTCCAGCATCCCCTCGCTCGAGCATCCCGGCCTCAGCGTGCGCGACGAGACGGTCGCGTTCAACGTGGAGAATCCGGCGCATTCGAAGGCGCGTCTGGTCGACCGCAATCGCTACAAGGTCGACGTCTCGCATATGGGCTTCTCTGCGCGCGACCGGCTCGAGCTGCTGCGCCTCACCGAAGCTTCGGAGGAGGCGCTCGGCAACAGCCGCATCACCGACTGGCTGTCGCCCGGATTCTTCGAATCCAATTTCTGGTACATGTGGCAGACCACCTTCGCCTTTCAGCCCTGGCACAGCGCGGTCGAGCTGAAGCGTTATCTGCACCGTTTCATGAACGAGTTTCCGCGCATCGAGACGCTCGGCGGCGTCAAGCGCACCGTCTACAATCAGTATGACGCGATCGTTCGGCCGCTCGCCGACTGGCTCAAGCGCCAGGGCGTGCAGTTCGTGCGCGGCACGCGCGTCACCGACATGGCGTTCGAGGCCGATGGCGCGCGCGTGCGCGTGCGTCAGCTCACGCTGGACCGCGACAGCCGAACCGCCAATGTCCGGCTCGAGGACGACGATGTCGTCTTCTTCCAGAACGGCTCGATGACGGACGCCTCGAGCCTGGG
>JAEYTQ010000564.1 GCA_023433965.1 Pseudomonadota bacterium
GCGAAGTACCGGCGGTACCGATCCATTTCGAGCCGCCCTGATGCCGGCCCTTCTGCTCCTCGAGGCGCTTCTTCAAGGTCTCCATGAGCTTGTCCCAGCCCATAGCCTCGATCTGCTTCTTCTCTTCTTCGGTCAGATATTTCTCGGCGAGCTTCTTCAGCCACTCCTCGGGAATCTCCGCCTTCTCCATGGCATCGAGCAGGTTCTCCAACCCCTTGAACACGGTGCCGAACACGCGGTCGAACTTGTCGAGGTTGCGTTCGTCCTTCACCAAGGAGGCGCGCGACAGATAGTAGAAGTTCTCGACCGAATAGTCCGCAAGGTCGGCGTCGAGCGCCTCCACCAGCGTGAGGTATTCGCGCAGCGTCACGGGGACCTGCGCATCGCGCAGAGAGGTGAAGAATTGCAGGAACATGGCTGACAGATTGCCCGTCAGGGGACGAACGTCAAGGGGCGGCATCCCCCGCTCTTCGCTAGACCAGCGGGCATTTTGCTCTAGAATTGGTGGTCTCACGGGGTTGTTTTGGGGACGTTTGTCATGGGAATTGTCGCAGCGCTCATCATCGGCGCCATCGCCGGCTGGCTCGCCGGCAAGATTGTCCACGGGGCGGGATTTGGGCTGGTCGGCAACATCGTCGTCGGCATCATCGGCGCACTGGTCGCGAGCTGGGTGCTGCCGCAGCTGCACATCCAGCTGGCAACGGGCACCATCGGCGCCATCGTGAACGCCACGATCGGCGCGGTGATTGTGCTAGTCATCCTTTCGCTGATAAAACGGGTCTGAAAGCCTGACCGAACCAGGAACGGCCGCGATGCGCGGCCGTTCGCTTGTCGTGACCAAGGCCGTGCAATTGGCAATGCCCGGGACGACCAACAAGGACGCGCGATGAAATTTACCGGCACCAAGGACTATGTTGCGACCGACGATCTCAAGGTCGCCGTCAATGCCTCGATCGTACTCGAGCGCCCGCTCCTGGTGAAGGGCGAGCCCGGCACCGGCAAGACGGTACTTGCAGAGGAAGTGGCGAAGGCGCTGAACGCGCCGCTCTTGACCTGGCACATCAAGTCCACCACCAAGGCGCAGCAGGGCCTCTACGAATACGACGCGGTGTCGCGCCTGCGCGACAGCCAGCTCGGCGATGCCCGCGTGTCGGACATCAAGAACTACATCAAGCGCGGCAAGCTGTGGGAAGCCTTCACCGCCGAGCAGCGCCCGGTGCTCCTGATCGACGAGATCGACAAGGCCGACATCGAGTTTCCGAACGACTTGCTGCTCGAGCTCGACCGCATGGAATTCCATGTCTACGAGACCGGCGAGACGATCAAGGCGAAGCAGCGCCCGATCATGATGATCACGTCCAACAACGAGAAGGAGCTGCCGGACGCTTTTCTCCGCCGCTGCTTCTTCCACTACATCAAGTTCCCCGACGCCGACACGATGGGCCGGATCGTCGACGTCCACTTCCCCGGCATCAAGAAGCGCCTGGTGGAAGAGGCGCTGCGCATCTTCTTCGAGGTGCGCGAGGTGCCCGGCCTGAAGAAGAAGCCGTCGACGTCCGAGCTGCTCGACTGGCTCAAGCTGCTGCTCAACGAGGACATGAGCGTCGAGCAGCTGAGGGAACGCGACCCGCGCAAGCTGATCCCGCCGCTGCACGGCGCACTGCTCAAGAACGAACAGGACGTGCATTTGTTCGAGCGGCTGGCGTTTTTGAGCCGGAGGGAAGTGTGAGCTCTCGTGTCCCGAACGCGCTGCAGCGTGCAACGCTGCTGCGCTGAGCCGGGATCCAGAAGGCGACACGGCCCGCTCGGAGAGATGGGCCCCGGCTCTGCAGCGCCACCGTCGAAGGGACGCTGCGCCGCGTCCGGGGCACGAGCACGGGTTCGGCGCACGCATTCTCCTCCTCGGATGAGGCGACGACTTCGCCCATCCGACTCGCATTTTGAATTTCAGACACACGCTCGCAGCCTCGCGGCGCACCCGAGCTTTGCTTCGTTCCTCCCCCTCGAGAAGGAGGGCGCAGGGAAGGCTGGGTGCCGACAGGCACCCGCGGTCTGCTGCGCAAAAAGGCACACGCAGAAAACCGCACAGCAGCATACAGGTGTCGCCGAACACGCGGCCTTCCCTGCGCAGTGGTCGGACGGCTTATGCCGTGCTCTCCCGGGAGCCGAGTTCCTTCTGGCCTCCCTCGCCCCGCGAATTGACGATGCCGTCTGCCCGGTTGGGCTCGCGCGCATCTCCGCAAGAGGCTTGACCGTAGCAACGACGGCCAGGACCACACGGTTTTGCCGTACGCAGCTCATCCGGCTTCGCCAAAGAGGCTTCGCCGGACTTCGGCGCCGCTCGTCCGCACGAAGCCTCGGGCTCACAGGGACTACCCGCCCTGCCCGCGCCTCTCGCGCACGACGCTGCCGCGTCCACCGCAACCCGGCCCGCGTTTCGAACGACTCGCGAACCGCCCCCCTTCGTCGGGCCGGGCTACGTCGATCTATGCCGTAATTCCGAATTTCGGTAAAGTGGAATATTTTTCCGGGAAGGGGTTGACGAGGTGGCGGGGTGTTTTGCCCGACGGAACATGAGCGAGCCGTCGCTCGGCGCTTCAAGCCCTGGACAGCCCCGCCTCGCCCATACTGGCCGTCACGAGGCCTTGCGCCTGACCGCCTTGCGCAAGGTCTCGTCGATGCGCGACTTCCAGCCCGGTCCGGTCGATTTGAAATGCTCGACTACCTCGGGGCTGAGGCGAAGGGACACCAGCTTTTTGGTTGGCGCCTTGTTCGGGCCGCGCCCTTTCCGGATGGATGCGCTGAGATCAGGAAACACTTCTGCGAACGGCCGCGCCTTGGCGAAATCGGCCTTCGTCAGCTCCGGATTGTCGCTGACCTCGCGGAGGTCTCTCTTGGTGTAGCCCGATTTCTTCTTAACGTTCGGCATAGAGCTTCCTTTCGGTGCGGCTTGCCGGTCGCATGCTGATGATGCTGACACCTTAATTTGTAGCTACAAACTACTCCCTAGATCGAAACGAGCTTACCGTCGCCACGGCATGGGGGACGCAATCACGCCACCGCGGCGTCCGGAATCTTTGCGGCTTCCATCGGCGTCTTGCCGCGGATCAGGTCCGAGGCGCGATCCGCGATCATCATGGTGGAGGCGTTGAGATTCGCCGAGATCATGCGCGGCATGACCGAGGCGTCGATGACACGGAGGCCTTCGAGGCCATGGACGCGGAGTTGGTCGTCGACCACCGCCCAGGTCGAATCCGCCGGGCCCATGCGGCAGGTGCAGCCGGGGTGGAAGGTGGTGGTGCCGCGCTCGGTAGCGGCTGCCAAGAATTCGTCGTCGGTGTTGACGTTGGGGCCGGGGAAATCCTCATAGGCGTAATAGGGCGACAGCGGCGCACTCTTCAATAAGCGCCGCGCGAGCTTCATGCCGCCGACGACGACGCGGCGGTCGAGCTCGGCGTCGAGATAATTGGTCTGGATGATCGGCGGCGCGAACGGATCGGATGAGCGGATGCGGACATAGCCGCGGCTCTCGGGCCGCTGCTGCCAGGATGCTACCGTCATGCCGGGCTCGTCCTCGAGCTGGCCCTGCACCCCCTCCTTGTAGCTCGCCGGCGTGAAGGTGAGCTGGAGGTCGGAACTCTCGGCGCTCTCGCCGGAGTGCCAGAAGCAGTAGACCATGGTCGGCGACAGCGACAGCAGACCGCGGCGCGCGGTCGCCCATTTCAGCGCCTCGATCCACAGCGACAAGCCGCGGCGGAGCTCGTTGATGGTCTTGATGTCCTTCACCCGCGCCACCGTGCGCGGGGCGTAATGGTCCTGCAGGCCCTCGCCGACGGGCAGCGCGTGACGCACGGCGATGCCGTGCTGCTGCAACAGGTCGGGCGACCCGATGCCGGAAAGCTGCAGCAGCTGCGGCGAGTTATAGGTGCCGCCGGAGAGAATGACTTCCTTGTTGGCGCGCACCTCGACCGGATGTCCGCCACGGCCGCCCTTCATGTAGCGCACGCCGACGGCGCGCTTGCCCTCGAAGATGATCTCGGTCGCGTGCGCGTGCGTGTGCACATGCAGGTTGGGCCGCTTCATCGCGGGTTTCAGGAACGCGGTCGCGCCGGAGACGCGCAGCCCGTTGTTGATGGTGCGCTGGCAGTAGGAGACGCCCTCCTGGGTCTTGCCGTTGTAATCGGGGTTGCGCGGAATGCCGAGCGAGACCGCGCCTTCCATGAAGGCTTCGCAGAGCGGATCGCGCCAGTCCATGGTGGTGACGACGAGACTGCCGTCGCGGCCGCGATAGGTGTCTTCGCCCTCGCCGACCCGCTTCTCCAGCCGGCGGAAGTAGGGCAGCACGTCGGCATAGCCCCAGCCGCGATTGCCCATCTGCGCCCAGGTGTCGAAATCCATGCGCTGGCCGCGATTGTAGATGTGGCCGTTGATCGAGGACGAGCCGCCGAGCGTCTTGCCGCGCGGCGCATAGATGCTGCGCCCGCCGGTCCAGGGCCCGACCTCCTGCTGGTAGGCCCAGTTGATGCTCTTCATGTGGAAGGTCTTGATGAAGCCCGCCGGCAGGTGGATGTAGGGATGCCAATCGGACGGCCCGGCTTCCAGCACGCAAACGCTGGTGTCGGGATCTTCGCTGAGCCGGCTGGCGAGCACGCAACCGGCAGAGCCGGCGCCGACGATCACGTAGTCGAATCTGTCCATGGTGCCTCGGCCGCCCCTAGCGCGGCTTGTCGTTGAGTTGGAACTCCAGATGCGCCTGCACCGTCGGCCATTCGGCGGCGGTGATGCTGTAGACAATCGTGTCGCGCAAGGTGCCGTTCGGCGCGATCTGGTGGCTGCGCAGGATGCCGTCCTGCTTGGCGCCGAGGCGCTCGATGGCGCGGCGGCTCTGGTGGTTGAAGAAATGCGTGCGGAACTCGACCGCGATGCAGTTCAGCGTCTCGAAGGCGTGCCGCAGCAGCAAAAGCTTGCACTGCGTGTTGAGCGGGCCGCGCTGCGCGCTCTTGCCGTACCAGGTCGAGCCGATCTCGACGCGGCGATTGGCGGCATCGATGTTCATGTAGGTGGTCATGCCAACGATCCTGCCGTCGGCGTCGAACACGGTGAACGGCAGCATCGAGCCCGACGCCTGAAGCCCCAGGCGGCGGTCGATCTCCTTCGCCATGCCCTCAGGCGTCGGGACCGCAGTGTACCAGAGCTTCGACAGCTCGCCGTCCTTGACGGCCGCGGCCAGCCCCTCGCGATGATCAGGCGACAGCGGCTCGAGACGGGCATGCTGTCCGCGTAGGGTGACGGGATCGGGCCAGGGCATTTCTCACTCCATAATGACTGCCGTCATTCCGGGATGGTCCCAAGAACCAGACCCGGAATCTCGAGATCCCGGGTTCTATGCTCCGCATAGCCCCGGGATGACAATCGCGTTTTACGCGATTGTCACTTGTTCAGAAAATTCAACGGCAAACCGCCGCGGGGCCAGTCCATGGCGACCAGTTCGCCCTTGCCGGACAGCGTGATGTAGGCGGTCTTCAGCTCGGGACCGCCGAAGGCGATGTTGGTGGTGACGCGGTCGCCGGTCGGGACCTGCTCGACCAGGGTGCCGTCGGGCGCGATCACCGAGATGCAGCCGGAGACGAGGGTGGCGACGCAGACGTTGCCGCCGGCCTCCACCGCGAGCGAATCGAACATCTGGTAGCCGCCGAGGCCGCAGATCGGCTTGCCCCGCTCGCCGCGATAGATCACGTCGCGCGGCTTGAGCGTGCCCGGCGCAGAGAGCTCGTAGGCCCAGAGCCGCCCCGTCGGCGTCTCCGCGATGTAGACGGTGTTCTCGTCCGGCGACAGACCGATGCCGTTCGCCGGCAGGATGCCGTGCACGATCTCGACGAGCTCGGTCATGCCGGGCTTGAGGTAATACATGCCGCCGACGTCCATCTCGCGCGCGCGGCGCTTGCCGAGATCGGAGAACCAGAGGCCGCCCTGCTTGTCGAAGACGAGGTCGTTCGGCCCGCGCAGATCGTGCGCGCCGCATTTGGTCACGAGGGTCTCGATCTTTCCCGTTTGCAGATCGACGCGCTGGATCGCGCCGCCGAGATAATCGTCGGGCTGCGGACCCGGCATGATCGTGTTGCGGGTCGGGATCCAGGAGAAGCCGCCATTGTTGCAGATGTAGATCTTGCCGTCGGGCCCGAGTGCGGCGCCATTCGGCCCGCCGGGAATTTTCGCCACGATCTCCTTGCGCCCGTCGGGATAGACGCGGGTCAGGCGCTGGCCCCGGATCTCTACCAGCACCACCGAGCCGTCGGGCATCACCACGGGCCCTTCGGGAAATTCGAGGTCGGTGGCGAGAACACGGATGTTGGACATTTGGGACCCTCCCGGCTGCTTGTTATGGCTTGCACGGGATGTCCGGCACGGGCCCCGCAGGCAAGATTTGCCTGCGGTTATGACAAAGTCGCCAGGGCTTGCCAAGCAAGCGGGACGGTATGCCAGCTTTGCGCGCTACTCTCGCACGGGTATCCAGATCTCGAAGCCGCCCTCGCCGGTCGCGGGATCGAAGGTCTCGCCGTAGCGCTCGAAGTTCGGCGCATCGGCGGCTTCCAGACCGGACGTGGGCAACCATTGATTCCAGATCGTGTTGACGGTGCGGCGGATCGAGGCGACATGCTCCGAATGCGTGAACACCGCATAACGCTGCTCGGGAATGCGGATGCGGCCGAAGCGGCGCGGCAGATCGGAGAAGTCGGCGACCTCGATCCCGGCGATGTAGTCGAAATTGCCGGCATCATCGCCGTTGCAGCAGACGCCGTAGGCAACTCGATCCTGGCCGGCGCGCGCAGGGATGTCGGCTACCTCCTGATTGAAGCGCTGCCAAAGGCCCGGGATCATGGCGCCGTTGTCGCAGATGATGCGCTCGGCGGGACCCGCGACCAGGAAGGTCTTTGCG